>DXIO01000084.1 GCA_019112875.1 Candidatus Aquabacterium excrementipullorum | reverse complement strand
CACCTGCTTGCGCAGCGGCTCCAGCAGCGCCAGCTCATCGTCCCCCGGCAGCCCTTTGGCCTCGAAGTCTCTGCCCGTGAAGTAGCCCCGCACCCGGATGTAGGAGTTGTAGAACAGCTGCCGGTTCATCCACTCGAAATCCATGGCCATGCCGATGGCCTGGCGCACGCGTCGATCCTGGAACTTCGCGCGGCGCGTGTTGAAGATGTAGGACTGCGAACTCGCCGCGTTGCGGTGCTTGAGACTCGACTTGATCAGCTCGCCATTGTCGAACTTGACACCGGTCAGGCGTCGTGCCCATTCGCGCGCGCTGCTGGTCTGCATGTAGTCGAACTCGCCAGCCTTGAAGGCCTCCAGGCGCGCCGTGTCATCCAGGTAGATCTTGAAGGTGATGCGGTCGAGGTTGTACTGGCCCTTGCGCACGGGCAACTGGGCGGCCCAGTAGTTGGGATCGCGCTGGTAGGTGATGTCCTTGCCGAAATCGACGCGGCCGATGCGGTAGGGGCCCGAGGCGATGGGATGGTCCGTGACGATCTTGTCAAACGGCTTGAGCTTGCCATCAGGCTGCAGACCCCATTTGTGGCTGAAGATGGGCACGGCCCCGGCAATCAGCGGCAGCTCGGCACTGCGCCGGCGGAAATCAAAACGCACCGTGAGCGGGTTCAGCACTGTGACGCCCTTGATGTCGCCAAAGGCCACCTGGTAGATCGGCGAGGCCTCCTTGCTGATCAGGCGTTCGAAGGAGGTCTTGACGTCGATGGCACGCACCGGGTCGCCGTTGCTGAAGCGCGCCTGCGGACGCAGGCGGAAGGTGACCGAGAGGCCATCCGGCGCCACGGTGACGTCTTCGGCCAGCAGGCCATAGGCGGTGGTGGGTTCGTCGTAGGTGCCTGTCAGCAGGCTTTCGAACACCAGTTCGCTCAGCCCGGGGGGCGAGGTGCCCTTGAGGGTGAAGGGGTTGTACTTGTCGTAGCTGCTGATGCGCAGTGGCGCCACCAGCGAGAGCTCGCCGCCCTTCGGTGCAGCCGGGTTGACGTAGTCGAAGTGATCGAAGCCCGGAGGGTATTTGATGTCACCGAACTGGGCATACGCGTGCGCAGCCCAAGAGGGGACACAGGCACTGAACAGAAGGATGGTCCAGAACAAACGCATGGCGTTGATTCTGCACCATCCCCAAGGGGCTACCACATCACGAAGACATCACGTCCCTGAACTGCCACATTCACTTTCCGCCCCAGCGGAAGTGAGAGCTTGGTGGGCACATGGCCGAAGGGCAGGCCCGTCAGGATGGGTGTGCGCGTGACGCTGCGCAGATGGTCGATGGCGGACTTGATGGTGTAGCCACGGTCGAGCGGCGACTTGCGGTAGTCGGTGAAGGCGCCGAGCACGATGGCCTTCTGCTGGTCGAGCACGCCGGCCTGTTGCAGTTGCAACAAGGCGCGCTCGATGCGGTAGGGGTGCTCGTTGACGTCTTCCAGGAAAAGCACGCCGTTCCTGATCTTGGGGAAATGCGGCGTGCCCAGCAGCGATTGCAGGATGGACAGGTTGCCTCCCCACAGCCGACCGCCCGTTTCCAGGCCGTCCAAGCCGGCCTCGGTGCGAAAGCCCACGGCTTCGAGCTGGCCGGTCATGGCCTCGACGAAGCATTCCTGGGTGACGTCATCACCGCCCTCGGGGTTGTCGTCGCTGCCGAAATCGCCGCAGGCCATGGGGCCGGCCCACAGGCCGGCGGTGATGCCGTGCGGCGCGTTGGTCGGGCCGGCGGCGTTGTGCGCCAGGGCGGCCAACTGGAAGGCGGTGACATCGCTGTAGCCCACCCAGGCCGTACCGCGCTCGATGCTGCGAGCGATCAGAGGCCAGTCGATGCGGTCGAGCAGGCGCATCAGCCCGTAGCCACCGCGCGCGGCCAGGGCCACGTCGGGGGCGTCTTCGGCCACACGGTGCAGCGCGGCCAGGCGGGCATCGTCCTCGCCGGCGAAGCGCTGGTGCTTGCTCAGGGCATCGGCTTCCAGCGAGGCATCGAAGCCCAGGGCCTTGAGGCGCTTGAGAGCCTTGCGTGCGGTCGCGCCCTTGGCCACGACACCGGCGGGGCTGAAGACGGTCAGGCGGCGGACGCGCTCATGGTCATGGCCGCAATCGGGGCCGCAGGCATGGTCGTGATCGTGGTCATGCGCGTGATGGTCGTGCCCGCTCGCATGGTCGTGATGATCACGGCCGTGATCGTGGGCCGCTTCGGCCTTGTTCTTGCGGGCGGCGGGCTTCTTGGCGGCGGGGCGTGCGGGCATGGCGTGGCTACAGCGTTGTTCAGGGCGCCTGGCCTCACTCGCCCCGCATCAGCGAGTCGAGCGTGAGGTCGTAGGCAGGGCCGAAGGTGTCGAGGAAATAGCGCACCTCGGGCAGCATGTGTTCGTGGATCTTGCGCTCGATCTGCTGGGCGGCCTGCTCGAACTCGCGGTTGCCATAACGCAGTTCGGCACGGCACTTGAGCCAGGCGGCCAGCCGGTCGGCGGCCTTGACGAGCAGGGCCTCATGTTCGGGCCACTGGGCATGGTCCATGGCCGATTGCACCCCCGGCTGCAAGGCCTGCGGCAGCAGCTTGACCATCTCGTGGGTCACCTGGTCTTCCAGGTGGGCGGTGGCCTGGCGCATGGCGGGCGAGTACTTCACCGGCGTGGGCAGGTCGCCCGTGATGGCCTCGGTGGCGTCATGGAAGAGCGCGCGCGTGGCCACGGCGTTCGGGTCGATGGGCTTGCCCAGCACATCGCGGGCGATCAGGGCCAGCGCGTGGGCCAGCACGGCCACCTCCCAGCTGTGCTGGGCGACGTCTTCCTCGGTGGCGTTGCGCATCAGGCCCCAGCGCTTGATGAAGCGCAGGCGCGAGAGGTGCGCGTAGAAGGGGCTGACCGGTGAGGTGGCCATGGCAATGCTGCGAGAGGCTCAGCCGGCGGTGGCACCGCCCGCGGCGATCTTGCCGAGCAGGGTGATCAATTGCGCGCGCTCATCTGCGTTCAAGGACTGGCCAGAGCGTTTGTCCTGGTCGATCACGGCCGCGATGATGGCGTCCAGATCGGCACGGCCCCGGTCGGTGAGCTCCAGGCCCAGCGCGCGCTTGTCGGTCGGGCACGGCACACGGCGCACGTAGTCGATGCTCTCGAGCGAGTTGATGAGCGCCACAGCTCCCGAGCGGGCGATGCCCAGCACATTGGCCAGCTCGGTCAGCTTGAGGTTGGGGTTGAGCGAGATGATGACCAGCGCGGAAAAGCGCGGCGGCGTGATGTTCCAGCGCGCCAGGGACGCGATGAACAGCTCGTATTGAACGATCTGCGCGCGCCTGACCGCATAGCCCAGCAGGCCGTCGAGCACCCCATAGTCGATACCTGGCACCCGGGGATTGAAGGGTGCGTCTTCGGCGGGAGGGAGGTACACCTCAGGCGTGGCTGTTCGACGTGGGCTCATGAACAGGAACGGCCGGGAGGCTGTTCACCGTCCGGCCGCGACGTGTTGTTCGTAGGATGTGTGCGTGGGATCGGGTCGATGGCATCCGGACATGGGCCCTTGCCTCCCCGAGCGTGTCGGGACTATAGCACCGGCGACACCGGCCCGCTGTGCGGAATACGGCGCTGGGCAAGCCGGCCGCGTTGCGTTACAAAGGGTGAGGAGGTTCACGCGCCATGGCCACGCACTTCACCATCCTGATCCTGGGCGAGCCGAGCTGTCCGCCAGGCGGGGCCAGCGACCTGGCCCGGGCCCTGGTGGAGGCGCGGCGGGCGCTGTCGGCGTGCCGGCCAGACACTCGGGCGCGGGTGATCGCTTCGGATGGACGCAGCTGGGACATGGCGGTGGAAGCGCACGGCGTGGTGATCGATCTGGGCAGCGATCTCGGCCGCGATCTGGGCAACGCTCCGAGGCCCCATCCGGGCCCGGTCGCGGGCTGAGTTCAGTTTGGTCTCAGGCGGGGACGCCGATGGGGTCATCGGGCACATGCCATGCTGGGCGTCATCAGACGATCACAGGAGACGCCATGAAACGCCTTGCCATTCTCGTGCTGAGCGCCCTCGCCTGCAGCCTGACCGTGCCGTCCTGGGCGCAGGGGCAGGTGTCGCGTGAACAACGCGACCAGTTCGCCCAGCGCACGGTCGACCGCTGCATCCAGAGCCAGCGCGCCGATCCGACCAACGCCGCCCAGACGGATGCGGCCGTTCGCGAGTTCTGCGCCTGCTATTCGCGGCGGGTGGCGGATGCCTTGCCGGACGATGTGCTGAACACCTCCGTGTCGGCCGCCACGCCAGAGCAACTGACCGCCACGCAATCCATCATGCGGCAGTCGGCCCAGGCGTGCCGGAGCGCGGCCCAGCCTTGAGGACTGGCCGCGCAGGGATCAAGGCTGGGCGCTCGCGTGGCGCCGAGGCTCGCCAGCCGTCAGTTCGGCGCCGTCCCAGCCGCCGCCCAGGGCTCGCACCAGTTGCACCGAGGCGCGTCGCTGGCGCGTGGCCAAGTCGAGCGCGTTGCGGCGGGCCTGCAGGTTGGCTGTCTGCGCGGTGACCACGTCCAGGTAGCTGGCCACGCCCTCGCGGTAGCGGTTGCTGGCCAGGTCGAGCGAGCGCTGCGCGGCGTCGGTGGCCCGGCGCTCGGACGCGGCGGCTTCCCCGTACTGGCTGAGCAGCGCGAGTTGGTCCTCCACCTGCTGGAAGGCGCCAAGCACCACGCCTCGGTAGGTCTGGCCGACCTCGTCCAGCGCGGCTTCGGTGCGGGCGATCTCGGCCTTGCGCTTGCCGCCATCCAGCAGGTTGACCAGCAAGGTCGGGCCGATGGCCCAGAACAGGTTGGGGGCCTGGATGAAGCGGTCCAGATCGCTGCTCTGGTAGCCGCCGACCGCGCTCAAGGTCAGGCTGGGGAACACGGCCGAGCGCGCCACGCCGACACTGGCGGTGGCGGCCACCACGCGGCGCTGGGCGGCCGCGACGTCGGGACGGCGCTGCAGCAGCTCCGAGGGCACGCCGACGGGCACGGTGGGCAAGGCGACCTCGACGGCGCGCGGCGTGATCGTGAACGTGGACGGGTTGGCGCCGACCAGCGCGGCGATGGCGTGCTCCAGCACGGCGCGCTGGGCCTGCTGCTGACGCAGTTGCGAGCGCGTGGATTCGAGCTGGTTCTGGGCACGTGACAGATCAAGACCGGAGGCGATGCCGCCCTGGTGACGGCGGTCGATCGTGTCGGCGGCCCGCAAGTAGGCCGCCTCGGTTTCCTTGAGCAGCACGGCCTCCTGGTCCAGGCCGCGCAGGGCGATCAGGGTGTCGGCCAGGCGCGCCTGCAGGGCCAGTCGGGCATTGGCCAGATCGGCCTGGGCGGCCTGCTCCAGGGCTTCGCCCGCGCTGACCTGCTGGCGCACACGGCCCCAGAAGTCCACTTCGTACTCGAAATCCAGGCCCAGGGTGGCGCTGTTGTAGTCATCCGGCGAGGTGGGGCCGAGCACGCGCAAGGGGCGGCGCTCGGACTGGCGGTCACGCTGCACATTGAGCGAGGTGCTCAGCGTGGGCGATTGCGCCGCACGCAGCACATCGGTCGCGGCACGCGCCTGCTGGTAGTGCGCCAGTGCGCTGGCCAGGTCAGGACTGTTGTCCTGCAGGCGCTGCTGCAAGGCATCGAGTTCGGGATCGCGGTACAGCGACCACCATGCCTGGCGCGGCAGCTCGTCGGAGGGCTGGGCCGTGACCCAGGGGCCGGCGGCCTCCTTGAATGCCGGGGCCAGGGGCACCTCGGGCGCCTTCGTCGTCGGCACCTGGCTGCAACCGACGCAACAGGCGGCGAGCGCTGCGGCAAAAATGATTCGGCTCACGGTGCGGCCTTCTTCTTGGCGGCGTTGTCGGCGCTGGCCACGCGGACCTGGTCGCCATCGGCCACGCCATCGGGCGGGTTCTGGATCACGCGGTCGGCTTTGTCCAGGCCGCCCAGTTCGATCGTGGCGCCCAGGTCACGCGCGATGCTGACCTGCTTGAGGCGCACGCGGTCCGAGGCGTCCAGCGTGGCCACATGCACACCCTGCTTGCCGATGATGAGCGCGCCCGGCGGCACGCTCAGGCCAGCCACGTCCTTGGGCGGCGCGTCGAAGCGAACCGAGGCATAACCGCCCGGCAGCAACTCGCCCCCGGCGTTGTCCACCGCCAGTTGCACCAGCATCGCGCCGGAGGTGGTGCTGATGGCCTGCGACAGCGACTGCACCTTGGCGGTGTAGGTGTGGCCAGGGCGTTCCGGCACGGTGATCTGCGCCGTCGCGCCCGGGCGGATCTGCGCCACCTGCCGCTGCGGCACGTTGACGTAGATGCGCAGGCGGCGGATGTCGGACACCACGAAGAGCTCGCTGCCCGGGGCGCCACCCACGCTGATCAGGGCGCCCACGTCGGTGTTGCGGGCCGTGACGATGCCATCGAACGGGGCCACCAGGCGGGTGTAGTGCTGCAGGGCCTGCACGCGCTCCACATTGGCCTGCAAGGCGTTGACCACCGACTGCTTGGCGGCCAGGTCGCCGGCCTTTTCGTCGGCCTCCTGGCGCGACACGGAATCGGTGGACAGCAAGGCCTGCCAGCGCTGCGAGGTGGTGCCGGCCAGCGCGGCGTTGCTGCGCGCGGTGACCAGTTCTGCCTTGGCCTGCAGCAGTTGCTGGTCCAGATCGGGCGTCTCGATCACGCCGAGCACCTGGCCAGCCTTGACGGGCGCGCCGATGTCGACCGACCACTGCTTGAGGTAGCCGCTGACGCGGGCATAGATGGGCGCGCGCGACCAGGCCTCGATGCGGCCGGGCAGCTCCAGCGCATCGCCAGCCACGGGGTTGGGCGCACCCACGGCCACGGTCGGGATGCTCTGTTCGGAGGCACGGTCTTTCAGTTGCTCGGCGTGCAGGTGGCGGTCGACGAGGCCGCCGGCCACGACGGCGATGGCGACGACCACCGCGGCCAGGGCGAATATCCGCAGGCGCGGACGGGAAACATCAGTGGGCATGGGAAGGAACTCCAGAAGCAGGCAGCGACGGTGTGGGGTTGGCACGGCGGCGTTCGCGGCCGTGCGCCAGGCTGAACACCACGGGCACGAAAACCAGGGTGGCGATGGTGGCGAAGACCAGGCCGCCGATCACGGCACGGCCCAGCGGCGCGTTCTGCTCGCCGCCCTCGCCCAGCCCCAGGGCCATGGGCAGCATGCCGATGATCATGGCCAGCGCCGTCATCAACACGGGGCGGAAGCGCACGAAGCCAGCCTCCAGCGCCGCGGCGGTGGCATCACCCAGCGCATCGAGCCGCTCACGCGCGAAACTGATCACCAGCACGCTGTTGGCCGTGGCCACGCCCATGCACATGATCGCCCCCGTGAGCGCCGGCACCGACAAGGTGGTGTTGGTGGCGAACAGCATCCACACGATGCCGGCCAGCGCGGCAGGCAGCGCCGAGACGATCACCGCCGGGTCCAGCCAGGACTGGAAGTTCACCACGATGAGCAGGTAGATCAGCACGACCGCACCCAGCAGGCCGAACAGCAGGCCGGAGAAGGCGCGGTCCATGGTGCGCACCTGGCCCAGGATCTGCACGTTCGAGCCCTTGGGCACGTCAGCGGTGGTGTCCGCCAGCACCTGGCGGATGTCGCGCGCCACGGCGCCCAGGTCGCGGTCCTGCGTGGTGGCGTGGATCTGCACCATGGTCTGGATGTCGTACTGGCTGATCAGCGCGCTGCCATTGCTGCGCTGCAGTTGCGCCAGCCCCCCCAGCGTGGTCGCGTTGGGCGACACGCCGTTGCCCACCGGCAGGCTCGACAGCGCGGCCAGCGAATCGAGCTGGTGCTGCGGCGTCTGCATCACGATGGGGTAGCTCACGCCGTTGGCCGGGTTCAGCCAGTACGTGGGCGCCACCTGGCTGCTGCCGGCCAGGTTGACCACCAGGCTGTTGGTGACGTCACGCGTGGTCAGGCCCAGCAGTTGGGCCTGGGTGCGGTCCACATCCACGTTGAACACGGGGGCCTTGTTGGACTGCTGGATGCGCGCATCGGCCACGCCGGGGATGGCCTTGATGCGCTTGAGCAGTTGCTGCGCGTAGGCGTAGTTGCCCGCCACATTGCGGCCCCGCACCTGGATGTCGATGGGCGCGGGCGCTCCGAAGTTCAGGATCTGGCTGACGATGTCGGCCGGCGGGAACGAGAAGGTGGTGT
This sequence comes from Candidatus Aquabacterium excrementipullorum, assembly GCA_019112875.1. Classification (GTDB taxonomy): domain Bacteria; phylum Pseudomonadota; class Gammaproteobacteria; order Burkholderiales; family Burkholderiaceae_C; genus Aquabacterium; species Aquabacterium excrementipullorum. Next base: position 38,356 of record DXIO01000084.1, on the reverse strand, counting down.
CCGGGAACTCGCGCGGCAGCACCTCGCGCAGCTCGCGCACGTAGTCGGCCGTGGGCTTGTGGCCCTCGCCCAGCGCGATCTGGAAGTCACCATCGTGCGAGCCCATCACGCCGGTGTTGTTGTACGTGAGGTTGATGCTGCTGTTGGGCATGCCGATGTTGTCGACCATGGTGATGATCTGGTCCGACGGGATCACGCGGCGGATGGCTTGCTCGATGCGGGCGAAGCGAACGGCGGTTTCTTCCACCCGGGTGCCGATGGGCACGCGCACGTGCATCAGGATCTGGCCGGAATCGACCTGCGGGAAGAAGTTGCTGCCGATGAAAGGCACCAGCGCGAAGGACGCCAGCACCACGCCGCTGAAGGCCAGCAGGAATACCTTGCGGTGCTTGAGGGCGCGCTCAAGTACGCCATGGTAGCCCCCGCGCACGCGCTCGAAGCGCGCCTCGAAGCCGCGCTGGAATCGCACCAGCGGGTTGCGCGAAGCCGGCAGCGCGGCATCGTTGCCATGCAGGTCGGTGTGCGGCGCATGGGCACGCAGCAGGAACTTCGCCATCGTCGGCACCAGCGTGCGCGACAGGATGAAAGAGCACACCATCGCGAAGATCACGGCTTCAGCCATGGGCACGAACAGGAAGCGCGACACGCCATCCAGGAAGAACATCGGGATGAACACGATGCAGATGCACAGCAGCGACACGAAGGCTGGCGCGACGATCTGCTGGGCGCCATCGAGGATCGAGCTCTCGACATCCTTGCCCTGCTCCAGGTGCCAGTTGATGTTCTCGATGGTCACCGTGGCGTCGTCCACCAGGATGCCCACGGCCAGCGCCAGCCCGCCCAGGGTCATCAGGTTCAGCGTCTCGCCGATGGCGGCCAGCCCGATGATGGAGCCCAGGATGGACAGCGGGATCGACACGGCGATGATCACCGTGGAGCGCCAGCTGCCCAGGAAGAGCAGGATCATCACGCTGGTGAGCGCTGCGGCAATGGCACCTTCCATGGCCACACCCTTGATGGCCGCGCGCACGAACACCGACTGGTCGTTGATGGGCACGACCTGCAGCGCCTCGGGCAGCGACTCCTTCAGCTCGGCCAGCTTGGCGCGCACGCCATCCACGATGGCCAGCGTCGAGGCCGTGCCGTTCTTGAGCACGGACATCAGCACCGAACGGCCACCGTCCACGTGCACGATGTTGGTCTGCGGTGCGTTGCCATCGTGCACCTCGGCCACATCGCGCAGGTAGATGGTGCTGCCGTTGACGACCTTCACAGGCAGGCGGCCCAACTCCTCGATGGCCGATGGCGCGCTGTTGAGCTGCAGCGTGTATTCCAGGTCACCGATCTTTTGCGTGCCGATCGGCGTGAGCACGTTCTGGGCGGCCAGCGCGGCGGCGATGTCTTGCGCCGAGAGGCCCCGCGCCTGCAGGGCCGCCGGGTTCACGTCGATCTGCACCTGGCGCTGCTTGCCACCATAAGGCAGTGGAATGGCCGCGCCGGGCACCGTCACCAAAGGCGTGCGCACCGTGTTGAAGCCCAGGTCGAAAAGTTGCTGTTCCGACAGGCCCTTGCCCGACAGCGCCAGCTGCAGGATGGGCACCGTGGCCGCGTTGTAGTTCAGGATCAGCGGCGGCGTGATGCCGGCCGGCATCTGACGCAAGGCCACCTGCGACACCGCCGTGACCTGCGCGTTGGCCACGGCCACGTCCACGCCGGGCTGGAAGAAGATCTTGACGACGGCAACACCGGGATAGGTGTTGGCTTCGATGTGCTCGATGTCGTTGACGGTGGTCGTCAGAAAGCGCTGAAACAGCGTGGCGATGCGGCCGGACATCTCGTCCGGCGGCAGGCCGGTGTACTGCCAGGCCACTGCGATCACCGGGATCTTGATCTCCGGAAAGATGTCGGTGGGCGTGCGCAGCGCTGCCAGCGGCCCGAAGATGAGCAGCAGAAGCGCCATGACGACGAAGGTGTAAGGCCTGCGAAGGGCCACGCGAACAGCATCGATCAGCATGGCAGGCCTTCAAAGCGCGAAGGCTCGATGGAGTGTGTGGGAGTCATCTGAAGAAAGAAAACAGCGCCATGGCGCTCACGAATTCGGACAGGAACAACAGCCCGGAAAGCCCATGGCATGGGCCCTCCGACAGGGCTGCACGTAACAAGTTCCTTGCCAAGGCAATATCCCATGCGTTTTGGTAAGTAGCTCATGCGCTGTGATCAGATGGCGTTCAGATGCTGGTGATTTCAGACGTGCAATGAGGCCATGTCGATCACAAAGCGGTACTTCACATCACTTCTGAGCATGCGCTCGTAGGCCTCGTTGATCGACTGGATGCCGATGGTTTCGGTGTCCGCCGTGATGCCGTGCTGACCGCAGAAATCAAGCATCTCCTGCGTTTCAGCGATGCCGCCGATCACGGAGCCGGCCACTGACTTTCGGCCCAGCACCAGCGGCACGGTGTTGAGCATGGCGTCCAGCGGGCCGAGGTAGCCGACCAGCACGAGCGCGCCATCCAGCGCCAGCGTGTCCACGTAGGGATTGAGATCGTGCACATAGGGCACGGTGTCGATGATCAGATCGAAGCGGCCGTGCACCTCGGCCATCTGCAATGGGTCGGTGGAGATCACGACGCGGTCGGCCCCCAGGCGGCGCGCATCCTCATCTTTGCCGGGAGAGCGGCTGAACAGCGTGACCTTGGCGCCCAGCGCCTTGGCCAGCTTGAGCGCCATGTGGCCCAGCCCGCCCAGACCGACCACGGCCACCTCGCTGCCCCGGCCCACCTTCCAATGGCGAAGCGGCGACCAGGTGGTGATGCCCGCGCACAGCAAGGGTGCGGCGCCGGCCAGGTCCAGGCCATCGGGCACCTTCACGACAAACTTGTCGGACACCACGATGCGTTCGGAGTAGCCGCCGTAGGTGGGCGTGCCATCGTGCGGATCCACGTCGTTGTAGGTGAGCGTGTTGCCGTTCTCGCAGTACTGCTCCAGCCCGCGGCCACAGGCCTTGCAGTGCTGGCAGGAATCGACCATGCAGCCCACACCGACATGATCGCCCAGCTTGAAGCGGGTGACCTGGCCGCCGACCTGGACCACACGGCCGATGATCTCGTGGCCCGGCACCATCGGGTGCTTGGCATTGCCCCAATCGTTGCGCACGTTGTGGATGTCGGAGTGGCACACGCCGCAGTACAGGATCTCGATGACCACGTCGTTGGCCCTCGGATCACGGCGGGTGAAGCCGAACAGGCCCAGCGGCGATTCGGCGGAATGGGCGGCATAGCCGCGGACGTTCATGACCATGGTTGTTTTCCTGATGGGACAAGTGGGTGACTGTAGGAAAACCATTCGCACCCGAATAGTGATCAATCGCTTGAAGGATCAGCAAGATAGACTTTCCAATACAGCCGCGACAAACCGTGAGAATCAGCCCATGCCGATCAACGAACTGCGCTCCATCACCACCTTCGTCAACACGGCGGAGCTGGGCAGCCTGCGCCGCGCCGCGCAAACACTGGGGGTCACGCCCCAGGCCGCCAGCCAGGCCCTGGCGCAGCTGGAACAGCACCTGGGCGTGCGACTGTTCCACCGCACCACGCGGCACATGGCGCTCACCGACGAAGGCAGGCAGTTCTTGGAGGCCGTGCAGCCCTCGCTGCTGGGCCTGCAGCGCGCGCTGCAGATCCCCAGGCGCGCCAAGGACGACATCGCCGGCCCCTTGCGCATTGTCGGGCCGCGCTCCTCGTTCTGGCCGGTGCTGTGGCCGGTGCTGGACGAGCTCTGCCGCCGCCACCCCGATGTGCAGCCCGACGTGCAGATGGACGACCGCATCGGCAACTGGGTGGAAGACCGCGTGGACGTGGGCTTTCGCATCGGGGCGATGGCGGCCGAGGGCGTCATCGCGCGGCGGCTCTTCACCTTGCAACTGATCCCGTGCGCCACGCCGGCCTACATCGCTCGCCACGGCATGCCCGCCACGCTGGACGACCTGGCCAGCCACCGCTGCAGTGTGTTTCGCAGCTCGGGCACCGGGCGGGCCGTGCCCTGGCACCTGAAGGTGGACGACAGCGTCGTCGACCTGGACGTGGTGCCCGCCTTCTGCACCAACGACGAGACGATGGAGATGCAGGCCGTGCTCGACGGCCAGGTCATCGCTTTGGTCACCGGCGTGATCGCGGCACCGCTCATCCGAGAAGGCCGGCTGGTGCCACTGCTGACGCGGCACGTGTCCGACCACCTGGGCATGCACGTGTATTACGGCAGCCGGCGTTCGCAGCCGGCGCGGGTGCGCGCCTTCATCGATCTGGCGGTGGAGATGCTCAAGGACAACCCGGCCTTCGTGCTCACGCCCAAGGAACTGGCGACGGCCGAAACCAAGGCGCGCAAGGCGTGGGGCTCTCGCAAGGCGGGGTGACCCGGCGCGCCACTTTGTCCGCTTCCTGTCGGTTCTGATCCTGTCCTTTTGACAGAATACGGCCCGTCCCGTTTTCCCAGCTGTACCTTGTCCATGCCTCCCATGGCGGAACGTTCCGCCCCCGTCCTGGCCTTCGGCCCCTTCCTGCTCTACCGCACCCAGCGTCGCCTGCTGGAAGACGGCCAGCCCGTGCGGCTGGGCAGCCGCGCCATGGACCTCCTGATTGCCCTGGTCGAACAGGCCGGGCAGGTGGTGGGCCAAAGCGACCTGATGAGCCGTGTCTGGCCGCGCGAGGTGGTGGAGGACAACACCCTGCGCGTGCACATCGCCGCCCTGCGCAAGGCCCTGGGTGATGGGCAGCGCTACATCACCAACGTGCCGGGCCGGGGCTATGGCTTCGTGGCCGAGGTGCGGCCGCTGGACGACAGCGTGGCTGCCCCTCCCCCGTCCGCGCCGCCGTCCACGCGCCTGCCACCCCGCATGGCCCGCATGGTGGGCCGGCGCGAAGCCGTGACCGCCCTGGTGCGCCAGCTTCAGGACCACCGGTTCGTGACCATCGTGGGCGCGGGCGGCATGGGCAAGACCACCGTCGCCCTGAGCGTGGCCGATGCCGTGGCCCCTGCGCCTGCGGATGGCGCATGGTTCGTCGACCTGTCGGCCCTGGCCCCTGGCAGCCCGGTGGTGGAGGCCTTCGCCAGCGCGCTCGAAGTGCCCACGGCCACCGGTGAGCTGCTGGCCCGGCTGAGCGCCCACCTGCGCGACAAGCAAATGCTGGTCGTGGTGGACAACTGCGAACACGTGGTCGAGCCGCTCGCCGCCGTGCTGGAAGCCTTGCTGCAGGCCTGCCCCGGCCTGCGCGTGCTGGCCACCAGCCGCGAGCCGGTGCGCGCCGCCGGCGAGTGGGTGCACCTGCTGCCCGCGCTGGAGTTCCCGCGCGGTGGCGAGCCCCTGGGCATGCAGCAGGCCTTGTCCTTCCCCGCCGTGCAGCTCTTCGTGGAGCGCGCCACCGCCAGTGACGACAGCTTCGTGCTCGATGACGACAACGCGCCCCTCGTGGTCGAGGTGTGCCGGCAGCTCGACGGCATCCCTTTGGCGATCGAGCTGACCGCCGCGCTCGTGCGCGTCTTCTCGCTGCGCGGCGTGTCGGACGGCCTGGGCGACAAGCTGCTGGCGCTGCGCAGCAACCGGCGCATGGTGGTCTCACGCCACCAGACGCTGCACGCCATGCTGGACTGGAGCCACCAGCTGCTGCCACCGTTCGAGAAAGCCGTGCTGAACCGCCTGTCGGTGTTCCGCGGTGGCATGACGATCGACGCGGCCATCGCGGTGGCCAGCGACGATGTGATCGGTCGCGCCGACGTGCGCGATGCCATCGCCAGCCTCAGCAGCAAATCGTGGCTCTACGCGGACGTGAGCGCCGAGCCTGTGCGCTTTCACATGCACGGGGTGGCCCGCACCTTCGCCAACGAACAGCTGCGCACCAGCGGTGCGTCGGACCTCATCGCCAGGCGCCATGCCGACCACCTGTGCAACGCCCTTCGGAAATCACGCAGCGATTGGCCCTTGCAGGAGCAGCAGACCTGGCTGGACCGGTATGCCCCGCTGTCGGCTGACGTGCGCGCGGCCATCACGTGGACGCTGGAACAGGAGGGTGGCGCCCTGCTGGCCGAAGCCATGATGGCCGATGCGTGGATGCTGGGCTTCCAGCTGCACCAGTTCGCCGATTACGAGGCCCTGGCGCGCCGCGTGTTGCGCCAGCTGGAGGCCCAGAACGCGAACCCGCTGGCCCGCATGCGCATGCACCGCATCATCGCCCTGTTCGACGGCCCGCAGATCGGGCCCCGCAGCCGCGACACCCAGCACAGCGAAGAGGCTTTGGCGCTGGCCCGGCAGCATGGCAGCCCGCGCGAGCTGATCGAATCGCTGATGATCCGCTACATCCAGGACGTGAGCAACGGCGACTACCAACACGCGCTGGCCCATGGCGAAGACCTGGCCGGCCTGGCCCCCGCGCTCGGCGACCCGATGGCCCTGCCCGCCTCCGAGCGCATGCGTGCCCCGCCCCTGCACCTGCTGGGCCGGCACGATGACAGCCGGGTGCTGGCCGAACGCGTGCTGGCCTACCCGGCCTGGGCGCCCAGCTTCGGCACACCCTCCAGCGCCATCGACCACCAGGTAGGCATGCGCATCGTGCTGGCGCGCATCGCATGGCTGCAGGGCCGTGCCGACCAGGCCGTGGTCCTGTGCGAGGATCTGCTGGCCATCACCCGCCGCGAGAGCGGCATGTCCCTGTGCCAGGCGATCGGCCTGGCCGCCCTGCCGATCAGGTTGTGGCGCGGGGAGCTGGCCCAGGTCAGCGAACTCTCGGCACGCTTGCGCGACGAAGCCGCACGGCAGGCCTTGAGCCTGGAATGGGCGCCCTGGGTCGACGCCATCGAGCAGGTGGTGCAGGCTGACACGGCAGACGTACCAGGCAGCCACACGTTCAAGCCCGCCGCCAACAGCCTCTTCGTCGATCACCTGGCCACCTTCAGCGTGCACGGCCTGGAGGAGCGCGCCTTGCAGCGGGTGCGGGCAGGCCACGTCGGCTGGTGCGCACCGGAAGTGCTGCGCGTGAAAGCGTTGTCGCTATGGTCCGCTGGCACGGACGACGCGCGCGCTCAGGCGGAAGCGCTCCTGCAGGAATCGCTGAACCTGGCCCACGCCCAAGGTGCCCTGGCCTGGGCGCTGCGCACGGCCACCAGCATCGCCCTGCTGTGGCAAGACGGGCCAAGCCATGCCGAAGGCCAGGCCATGCTGCATCGAACGCTGGCTGGTTTCAGCGAAGGCCTGGACACGCGGGATCTCCGCGCAGCACGCGCTGCGCTGGACTGAACAAAGCTTCACAACACATCACTCGCCACGCGCGGGCATTGCGGTCAGGATGACGCCCATGATTCACCGGGCGCCACCTATCCGGCGGCCGACCCGACCGCATTGATGGAGCTTCACACCATGAACTTCGCCCCTTCCCGCACCCGGATCGCCGTGTCCTACGCCGACCCGCTCGTGGCCATCGGCCTGTGCACCGTGCTGCGCCAGCAGGTGGACCTGGAGGTCGTGAACGAGGATGCCTTGCCCGGCGATGAGCCGCAGGCCCAGGTCATCGTGGCCGACTATGCTCGCGGGTTGCAGATCGCGGCGCAGGGCCGCCAACGCCCTCGGGCCCGCCACCTGCCCGCCACACGGGTGCTGGTGATCACCGCGCAGGACCGCGAGCATGAAGTCCGCTCCGCGCTGGATGCCGGGGTGGACGGCTACATCGACCTGGGCTGCGAGGTGCACGAGTTGGTGCAGGCCGTGCGCCACCTGGCACGCGGCTCGCGCTACTTCTGCGCCATCGCCGCCCAGCGCATTGCCGACAGCCTGGCTCGCTCCACGCTCACGGCGCGCGAGCGGCAGGTGCTGTCGCTGGTCGCCACGGGCCGCAGCAACAAGGGCATCGCGCTGGACCTGGACATCTCCATCGGCACCGTGAAGGCGCATGTGAAAGCCGTGCTGGGCAAGCTGGAGGCCGCCACGCGCACCCAGGCCGCCAGCATTGCCGTCACACGCGGGCTGATCGAAGAGCCCTTGCTGGTGCGCTGACACCGCGCGATGCGGCGCCGCGCTCCGTGCCACGATCAGCGTGAAAGCCAGCCGCTGATGGCCCGCGTGTAGCGCGGCATGATGAGGTAGGTCATCGAGAACACCGTCACCGTGGCCACCGCGAGGTTGCCCGCCAGGCGCGCCCAGATCCCGGGCAGAACGTGGAACTGCGGCGCCAGCGTCAGGCCCAGCGCCGTGGTCAGCGGAAAGATCACGGACAGCGTCACCAGCGCCTGCTTGAAGCGCTTGGGCCCGGGCGCCGACGCGGGGGACTCGAACCAGAACTCCAGGCCGGTGACGGTCTTCACTTCCTCGGGCGCGTCCAGCAGAGGCTTCACGGCCTGCAGCATGTCTCTGCGGACATCCGAGTTGAACCAGTCCTCCGCATGGTCGACCGTGTCGAAGCGGATGGTGATGGTGTACGCCATCGCCCCCGGCCCTGGCGGAATCACCTGCACGCCCCGGTGTCCGGGAAAGCGCGCCGCGACCGGAATCACTTCATGCAGCCACCGCTCATAGGCGACACGGTGATCAGGCCGCACCTTCTGACGGATCACCGCGGTGACCATGTCAGGCCGTGGCAAGGCTCGTTCGACGACCTGGTCAAGGCCCGCGGTCCGCAGCTCGGGATGGCGGTCTTCGGTGGCGGCTGGCGCAGACGAGGGAGGGGAATGTGTGTCCATGGGCGCATCCTGCCCGTCGAAGCACCGGCCTGCATCTCCCGATCGGAGGATGTCAAACGCCGCCAGGCTGCTCAGACTGTGAAGGCACACCTCACCTCTTGACGACAGCGAGCCTCCATGAGCAGCAAGACTTGCCCTCCTTCCCTTCACTCGACCTACCGTCCGCCCGCGTTCACGCGCTGGGCCACCAGCCCGGCCCTGCGTTGGATCGCCCTGCTGGGCCTGTGCGCCGCCTACATCCAGGGCGGCCTGGTCAAGGCCTTCGATTTCCACGGCGCCACGGCCGAGATGGCGCATTTCGGCATCCAGCCGGCCGCGGCCTTCGCGCTGGCCACCATCGTGCTCGAACTCGGGGCCAGCGCCTTGATCCTCACCGGCAGGCTGCGCTGGCTGGGCGCGCTGGCCCTGGCGGCCTTCACCTTGATGGCCACCTTCGTCGCGAACCGCTTCTGGGACGCCCCGCCTGCGGAGCGCTTCATGGTCACCAATGCGTTCTTCGAGCACCTGGGCCTGGTCGGTGGTTTCTGCCTGGTGGCCTGGGTGGACCTGCGTGAACGCCTGGACGCTTGAGCGCACGCCGCGTGCTCATCGGCTGTCCGATGGCCTCACCCATGGCATTGGCCTTTGTGCCAAGGCCTGCGCCTCCCGACAGCGCACCCTTGGGCTGCCACCGATGAAGGATTCGCGTCGCGCGCCAAGACGCCACCATCAGGGCTCACAACCAGAATGACCACATGAGCGAGACCATCACCATCGACGGCCCCGAAGGCCGCTTCGATGCCTACCTTGCACGCCCGGCCAACCCGGCAGCCCCCGCCGTGGTCGTCATGCAGGAAATCTTCGGCGTCAACGCCGACATGCGCGCGACCTGCGACGAACTGGCCATGCAGGGCTTCCTGGCCCTGTGCCCGGACATGTTCTGGCGGTTGGAGCCCGGCGTGCAGCTGAGCGACGCCACCGAGCAGGAATGGCAGAAGGCCTTGGCGCTGTACACCGCCTTCGACATCGACAAGGGCGTCAACGATGCGGCCGCCGCCCTTGCCCATGCGCGCCAGTTCGAGGGCATCGGCCGCAAGGCCGGCATCGTGGGCTTCTGCCTGGGTGGCTTGCTGAGCTACCGTGCTGGCGCCTGCATGGCCGTGGATGCGGCGGTGTCCTTCTACGGCGGCGGCATCCAGCACCACCTGGAAGAAGCGCGTACCGCCAGCACGCCGCTGCTGATTCACCTGGCTGGCGATGATGAATTCATCCCGCCCGATGCGCAGGCGTCCATCCAGCAGATGCTGGGCACGCGCCCCGAGGTCGACATCCACGTCTACCCGGGCTGCCAGCATGCCTTCGCCCGGCACGGCGGGCAGCACCGCGACGACGCGGCGAGCGCGCTGGCCTGGCAGCGCACCCTCGCCTTCCTGCACCGACACCTGGGCTGATGCCCGGGCTGGCCGGGCATCCGAAGCGACTACAACGACAGGTAGTGGTGCACGACCGGCTTGTCGGGCCCGACGTGGTACTTGAGCAGCTCGCCTTGCAGGTCGGCATCGGCCTGCGAGACGCGGTGATGCTGGCGCAGGTGCTCCGCCCATGACTCCACCAGGAACCACTCCATCAGCAGCTCCGGCTCACCGGTATGCTCGGTGATGCCCCAGGCGTAGGCGCCATCACGGCGACGCTCGGCGGACAGGCGCTTGAGCGCATGCAGGAAGGCCTTGCGGTCCTTGTGCAGCACCCGGTATTCGATCTGCACCATCACCGGGCCACGGTCATGCGCCACGGGCTCGGCCACCAGGGGCTCGGGCCAGTGCTGCGAGGGCTGCAGATCCGCCTCGCCCTTGGGCAGGCGCAGCCGGTGGAAGACCAAAGCCGCCATCGTCAGGCCCACGGCCGCGATCAACAGGGCCGACCGCAAGCCCAGGGCCTGCGCCACCAGGCCCCAGCCCAGGCTGCCCGCGGCCATCGCGCCGTTGAACACCATCAGGTAGATGGCCAGGCCACGGCCACGCACCCAGTTGGGCAGGATGGCCTGGGCCACGCCATTGAGCGTGGTCAGCGCGATGATCCAGCCCGCCCCCAGCAGCAAGAGCAACAGCACGGCGGCCCACTGCGGCGGGGCCAGCAGCAAGGCCGCCATCACGCCCGAGGACAGCAAGGCAGCCAGCATCACCAGCCCGTCGGCATCCAGCTTGGTTCTCAGCCTGGGCAACAGCAGCGCGCCACCGATGGCTCCTGCTCCCACCGCGCCGAGCAGGATGCCATAGAAGCTCGCGGAGCCGCCCAGCATCTTCTTGGCCACCAGCGGCAGCAAGGCCCACACCGCGCTGGCGAACACGAAAAACACCGCCGCGCGCACCAGCACCACGTGCAGCTCCTTGCTGGCGCGCGTGTAGCGCAGGCCCGCGCGGAAAGCGCTCAGGAAATCCTCGGACAGTGCGTTCTCGGCCGGCTTCGGGCGCCGCCACATCACCAACGCCGTGATGACGAAGGCGTAGCTGATCAGATCGACACCATAAGTGGTGGCCGCGCCGAAGCTGGCCAGCACCAGGCCGCCGGCGGCCGGCCCGATGGCCCGCGCGATGTTGATGCCCAGCGAGTTCAGCGCCACCGCGTTCTTGAGATCGGCCCGAGGCACCAGCTCGGGCACGATGGACTGCCAGGTCGGCCCCATCAGCGCGGCGCCGATGCCGCCGACGAAGGTCAGCGCGATCAGCGATTCGGCCGACTGCATGCCCAGTGCCGACAAGGTCAGCAAGGTGCCGCTGACGCAGGCCAGCAGGATCTGCACCCCGATCAGGAAGCGCCGCCGGTCCAGGATGTCCGACAGCACGCCGGCCGGAATGGCCAGCAGGAAGACGGGCAGCGTGGCCGCCGTCTGGATCAGCGCGACCGCCGTCGGGCTGGCCGACAGGTCAGTGACGAGCCAGGCGCTGGCCACGTCGCGCATGAAGCTGCCGATGTTGCCGAGCACCGTGGCCGTCCACAGCATCGCGAAGATGGGTTGGCGCAATGGCGCGAAGCTGCTCGAAGAGCCTGCCTTGTCAGTCATGTCGTTCGTTCCAGTTCAAAGCAGCTCACACCGCCCAGCAGGCGCAGCCCAGCGCCCCCCAGAAGCTCTTGAAGTCGGACACCGGCGCGTCGCCCGCCCAGGATTTGGCATGGTCGTGCCCGTGCACCTGGCAAGCCGTGGCACAGGCGCAAGCCAGCTTCATCGCGGCGGCCTGCATCGGCTTGCCTTCGGCCTCGCCCCAGGCGCCATAGCCCTTGAAGGTGCGCACGGGCGACCAGTCGGGCATGGCCGGCGGCGGCGCGGATTCATCGTGCGCGGCGAAGTCGCCCGCGCCCCACACCACCTTGCCGCCGACCACGGTCAGCACCGAGGTGGTGTCGATGATCTCGCTCTCAGCACAGGCGAAGAAGTCGCGGTCCGGCACCAGCAGGTCGGCCAGCATGCCCTCCTCGATGCGTCCCTTCTTGCCGACCTCGTTGCTGAACCAGGTCACGTTTTCGGTCCACATGCGCAAGGCGGTTTCGCGGTCCAGGCAGCTGCGCTGCGGGTACAGCTGCAGGCCGCCCACCGTCTTGCCGGTGACCAGCCACGACAGCGACACCCATGGGTTGTACGAGGCCACGCGCGTGGCGTCGGTGCCGGCCGAGACCTTCAGGCCCTTCTCCAGCATCTTGGCCACGGGTGGCGTGCCCTCGGCCGCGCCATGGCCGTAGCGCTCGACGAAGTACTCGCCCTGGTAGGCCATGCGGTGCTGCACGGCCACGCCACCACCCAGCGCCGCGATGCGGTCCATCGACTGTTCGGAGATCGTCTCGGCGTGGTCGAAGAACCAGTTCAGGCCTTCGAGCGGCACGTCCTGGTTGACGCGCTCGAACACGTCCAGCGCGCGGCTGATGGTCTCGTCGTAAGTGGCGTGCATGCGCCAGGGCCAGCGGTTCTGCGCCAGGATGCGCACCACCTCTTCGAGCTCGCCTTCCATCTCGGGGCCCATGTCAGGCCGGGGCTGGCGGAAGTCCTCGAAGTCAGCCGCCGAGAACACCAGCATCTCGCCGGCACCGTTGTGGCGGAAGTAATCATCGCCTTGCTTGTATTGGGTGCCCGCCGTCCAGCGCAGGAAGTCGTCCTTTTCCTGCTTGGGCTTTTGCGTGAACAGGTTGTAGGCCAGGCGGATGGTGAGCTGCGCCTCTTTGGAGAGGTGCTCGATCACCTCGTAGTCTTCCGGGTAGTTCTGGAATCCGCCGCCCGCGTCGATCGCGCCCGTGACGCCCAAGCGGTTCAGTTCACGCATGAAATGGCGCGTCGAGTTGATCTGGTATTCCAGCGGCAGCTTGGGGCCCTTGGCCAGCGTGGCGTAGAGGATCGCGGCATTGGGCTTGGCCAGCAGCAGGCCTGTCGGGTTGCCGGCGGCATCGCGCAGTATCTGGCCGCCCGGGGGCTCGGGCGTGTCCTTGGTGTAGCCCACGGCGCGCAGCGCGGCGCCATTGAGCAAGGCGCGGTCGTACAGGTGCAGGATGAACACGGGCGTGTCGGGCGCCACGGCGTTGAGCTCTTCCAGCGTGGGCAGGCGTTTCTCGGCGAACTGGTGCTCGGTGAAGCCACCGACCACGCGCACCCATTGCGGCGCGGGCGTCACGTCGACCTGGCGCTTAAGCATGGCCATGGCATCGGCCAGCGAGCGCACACCGTCCCAGCGCAGCTCCATGTTGTAGTTCAGGCCACCGCGGATGATGTGCAGGTGGTTGTCGATCAGGCCCGGCAGCACGCGGCGGCCGCGCAGGTCGATGACCTTGGTGTTCGGGCCGGCCAGCGCCAGCACTTCCTGATCATGGCCGACGCGCAGGAAGCGGCCGTCCTTGATGGCCACGGCCTGTGCCGTGGGCTGGGCGCGGTTGAGGGTCGTGAACAGGCCACGGTGCAGGATGAGGTCGGCGGTGTCAGCCATGGCGGGCGTCCTTCAGGTTGTCTTGTTCCGAGCACTTGGGCAGTTCGCCAAACATGTGCGGCTTGACTTGATGATGCAGCCAGGACGCATGCGTCGCGTCCTCGCTGAAGAATTTCTTGACCAGGGGCGGCAGCTGCTCGCCCACGAGGATGCCGAGCAGCCCCACCAGGGCGATCACGGGCGGCGCTGGCGAGCGCACGTTGAACAGGGCGTAGATCACGCCCACGAGCAGGCCCACGGCCAGCGAGACGAGGTAGGGTTTCATGGCGGCATCCGGTGCATTGACAGTCTTGAAGCGAAAGACCGCGGGATTGGCTCGAGCCCATCCCACGGTCCTGAGAGTCCATGGCGAGGAGGCACTGCCACCTCCCCGCCCATGGATCAGCCTTCGTGGGCGCCGAACATGGTCTTGGCGTAGATGATGCCCAGGCCGTAGCTGCCGCCGAACTTCTTGGCGATGCCGGTGGTCATGTCGTACGTGTCGGTGCGGGCCCAGTCGCGCTGCAGCTCCAGCAGGTACTGCAGCGAGGTCATCGGGCGGGCGCCGGCCTGGATCATGCGTTCGACGGCACGCTCATGCGCCTCGGTGGACACATCGCCGCACGCGTCGGTGATGATGTAGACCTCGAAGCCCTGCTCCAGCGCCGACAGCGTGGGGCCCACGATGCACACGCTGGTCCACAGGCCGGCGAACACGATGCGCGGCTTGCCGATGGCGTTGACCACCTTGATGACATTGGCGTCTTCCCACGTGTTCATCGAGGTGCGGTCCAGCAGCTCCTGGCCCGGGAAGGCCTCGGTGATCTCGCTGAACATCGGGCCGGAGAAGCTCTTCTCGGCCACGGTCGTCAGGATGGTCGGCACCTTGAAGCCGGCGGCGGCGTTGGAGATCAGGGCCGCGTTGTTGCGCAGCTGCACGGCGTCGATCGACTTGGTCGCGAAGGCCATCTGCGACTGGAAGTCGATCAGCACCAGGGCGTGGTTGGTCGGGTTGATCAGTTGGCTGCCGGGCGTGGGCGTGGCGGTGATGGTCATGGTGATGAGGTTTTCTGTGGAAGGTGATGGAATCGCTCAGGCCTTGAGGAAGGCCAGCAGGTCGGCGTTGAGCTTGTCCTTGTGCGTGTCGGTCAGACCGTGGGGCGCGCCGGGGTAGACCACCAGCTTCGAGTTCTTCACCAGCTTGGCCGAGGCGCGGCCAGCCGCGTCGATGGGCACCACCTGGTCGTCGTCGCCATGCACCACCAGCGTGGGGATGTCGAACTTCTTGAGGTCTTCGGTGAAATCGGTTTCCGAGAAGGCCTTGATGCAGTCGAAGGTGGCCTTGTGGCTGGCCTGCATGCCCTGCACGTAGAACCAGTCGATCAGGCCTTGCGAGACCTTGGCGCCCGGCCGGTTGAAGCCGAAGAAGGGGCCGGAGGCGATGTCCTTGTACAGCTGGGCGCGGTTGGCGCGCTCGCCGGCACGGATGCCGTCGAACACTTCGATGGGCAGGCCGCCGGGGTTCTTGTCGGTCTTGAGCATCTGCGGCGGCACGGCCGAGATCAGGCCGGCCTTGGCCACGCGCTTGGTGCCGTGGCGGCCGATGTAGCGGGCCACTTCGCCACCACCGGTCGAGAAGCCGAACAGCGAGGCGCCCTTGAGGTCCAGCTTGTCGATCACCGTGGCCAGGTCATCGGCGTAGGTGTTCATCTCGTGGCCGCCCCAGGGCTGGCTCGAACGGCCATGGCCACGGCGGTCATGGGCGATCACGCGGTAGCCATGCTCGGCCAGGAACAGCATCTGCCCTTCCCAGCTGTCGGAGTTCAGCGGCCAGCCGTGGCTGAACACGACGGGCTGGCCGTCGCGAGGACCCCAGTCCTTGTAGTAGATCTGGGTGCCGTCTTTGGTGGTGATGTAGCTCATGGTATTTCCGACTTGAGGTTGAGAAGGCTTGGGGGAAGCTGCCGAAGCGGAGGCCGAGGCGCCGGCCAGGGGCAGTGCGAGGGCGGCGGTCAGGCCAGCGCCCTTGACCAGGGCATCCCGGCGCGCGGGGTTGGCCGGGTCGTTGTGTTGTGAGGGCATGGCCCGATCTCCTTTTGGCTGAGGTAGTGCCCTTCACCCACGGGGCTCAGGACGAAGCAAAGCTTAGGTTTCAGGCCACGGACCCACCAGTACACGAAGGCTGGCCCGCGCCCCTCCCATTGGAGGTAGAAATCAACCTTCGTGGGCGTTGAACATGGTCTTGGCGTAGGTGATACCCAGGCCGTAGGCGCCGCCGAACTTCCGGGCGATGCCGGTGGTCAGGTCGTAGGTCTCGCCACGGGCCCAGTCGCGTTGCAACTCCAGCAGGTACTGCAGCGAGGTGATGGGACGCACGCCGGCCTGCACCATGCGCTCGACGGCGCGCTCATGCGCTTCGGTGGACACATCGCCGCTGGCGTCGGTGATCACGTAGACCTCGAAGCCCTGGTCGATGGCAGACAGCGCCGGCCCCACGATGCACACGCTGGTCCACAGGCCGGCCAGCACGATGCGCGGCTTGCCGATCTCGTTGACGCGCTGGATCACGGCGGCGTCTTCCCAAGTGTTCATGGAGGTGCGGTCCAGCAGGGCCTGGCCAGGGAACGGCGCGGTCACTTCCTCGAACATCGGACCGCTGAAGCTCTTCTCGGCCACGGTGGTGAGGATGGTCGACACGCCGAAGCCGGCGGCGGCGCTGGCCACCAGAGCGGCGTTGTTGCGCAGTTGCACGGCGTCGATGGACTTGGTCGCGAAGGCCATCTGCGACTGGTAGTCGATCAGGATCAGCGTGTGGTCCTGCGGGTTCAGCAGCGTGCGGCCGGGAACAGCGGTGGCGACCGGCTTGGTGGCGAGGGAAGCGGTCGTGTTGGTCTGGGTGTTGCTCATGATGATGTCCTTGATGAAAAAATAAGTTCGATGTGATTCACGCTGCAGCCAGGAAGAAAACTCTTTGTTTTCAATCACTTCCTTGCTGCGATGGATGAAGTATCTGGCGCCGCACCCGCGCTCAGATTGAAACATCACCCCTTTCATCATCGATAATTTCGATGATTCAAAATGAGGCCTGCCTGTGCTGAAACTCACGCTAGAAGCCATCGAACTGGTGGATGCCATCGCCCGCTACGGCTCTTTCGCCGCCGCCGCCGAGCGGCTGCACAAGGTGCCATCGACGATTTCGTACGCCGTCTCCAAGCTGGAAGAACAGATGGGCCTGGCCCTGTTCGTGCGCAACGGCCCGCGCGTGACGCTCACGCCCGCCGGGCATGAGATGCTCAAGGAGGGCCGATGGCTGCTGGCCGCCGCTCGCCAGCTGGAATCGCGCATGCGGCAGATCGCCACCGGCTTCGAGACCGAACTTAGGCTGGTGCACGATTCGCTGATCCCCACCAGCGCCTTCAGCGACGACATCCGTGCTTTCGAGGCGCTGGACACCGGCACGCGGCTGCGCATCAACAGCGATGCGCTGAACGGCCCGTGGGAGTGCCTGCGCGAAGGCCGCGCCGACATCATCGTGGCGGCGGGCGAAGGCCCGGCCGGCGGGGGTTACAAGGCCCTGCCGGTGGGCAGTCTGGAGTTCGTGTTCTGCGCGACCGCGGCGCACCCGGTGGCGCGCCTGGGCCGACCCATCACGCGGGCCGATCTGCTGGAACACACGGCCGTGGTGGTGGGCGATGGCGCCCGGTCCTTGAGCGACCGCACCGTGGGCCTGCAATCGGGCCAGCGCCGCATCACGGTGCCGTCCATGCAGGCCAAGATCGATTGCCAGGCGGCGGGATTGGGCCTCGGTTTCCTGCCCCGCGCGTGCATCCGCACGGCGCTCGACAAGGGCATCCTGGTGGCCTTGCCGGTGGAGGAGCCCCGCCCGCCCGAGACCTTCTGGCTGGCCTGGCGAACCGAGCACATGGGTGAGGCACTCAAGTGGTGGCGACAGCGGCTGGACCGCACGCTGCTGCCCAACATCCTGCCGCGCTGATCCCGGCACCTGCCTCACTGTGGCGGTGTGCGTCCTAGCCCTTCCGGGCGAGGCGCCATGGTGCTCACAAAGCTAAGGTCATGGGCACAGTGGCCTGCGTCTTCGGGCCCATGCCGCCATGCGCCCATGAACATCCGCACCCCATTCCGTCAAGCAGCACTCGCACTGGCCCTCATCACCGGCTTTGCCATGCACACCGGGGCGCACGCCCAGTCAAGCGACAGCCTCACCCTCTACGGCCGGCTCAACACAGGGCTGGAATACGTGCATGCCCAAAGCGGCGGCAGTGTGACGCGGCTCAGCAACTACCGGTCGGTGCTGGGGTTCCGTGGCGAAGAGCGCCTCGGCGATGGGCTCAAGGCCCTCTGGCAGTTGGAAGGCTCGCTGGCCCTCGACACCGGCGCCGGCTCATCCTTCACGAACCGGGACACGCGCATCGGCCTGGCCGGCACATGGGGCACCGTCTTCGCCGGCGTGTGGACGCTGCCGTACACCAGCGCCACATCGGGCTTCGATCCGTTCTACCCGACCACCGCGGGCTACATGGCACTCATGGGCAATGGCTCGGCCTCCATCTCGGACAACGTCCAGGATACGCATTCGTTCGATCGCCGCCAGGTCAACCAGCTCCAGTACTGGTCACCGGCCTGGGCAGGCCTCACCGCCCGCATGGCCTATGCCGTCAATGAAGAGACGGTTGCGTCAACTGGCGCCAAGCCGTCTCTGGCATCCGGCTCGATCACGTATGAACTCGATGGCCTGGTCCTGACCATTGCCATCGAGCGCCATGACCAGTACCAGGCCAAAGGCACGGCCGATCTCGGCGCGAAGATCGGCGCGTCGGTGCCCTGGGGCGCGCTACGCCTGTCTGCCATCGCCGAACGTCTGCGTTATGACACCAGCAGCGGCGGCCTCACGCGCGATGCCTGGTACCTCTCAAGCACCTACCGTGCGGGGCCGGGCACCGTCAAGGCCGGCTACAGCCGCGCCGCCGATGGCAAAGGCGCATCGGCTGAACGCATCGGCGCCTTGCGCAGCGGCGCGGACACGGGGGCGTCGCAGTTCACCGTCGGCTACGACCATGAGCTGTCCAGGCGAACCACGCTGCAGGCCTTCTACAGCCAGATCGACAACCAAAGCCGGGCGGCCTATGAGTTCGCCATCAATGGCGCGGGTGCCGGCACGGGGCAACGGATCAGTGCCCTGTCGTTCGGCCTGAGGCACCAGTTCTGACCAGGATCCCGCTCAGGCGGCTTCCAACGCCATCAGCGATTGCAGCACATTGCCCAGCACCTGGGTAAGCCCTTGCTGGGAAGGCACCGGCACCGTCTGCGCACCCGGTCCCCGGCCACGCACCTGCTCGATCAGGCGGGCCAGCAGTTCGTTGGGCAACTGCGCCAACGCGAAGCTCCAGCTTTCGCCGACCAGGGCCAGGGCATCGGCCACGCCTTCGGGCCGCGCCAATGCGCGTTCGAGGGCGGCATGAACCTCCAGGCCCAGCCACCTGTGACGTTGACGCCACGCGTCGGGGCCCAGCGCTGCCCTGTCGGCGCGCGCCTGCCCGATCCAGACGCTGAGCTGGCGCCGGTGCGACTGCCATGCCGCGCCTCCCTCGCCTGCGGCGTGCATGTGCATGCGCGCAAAAGCCCGGGTGGCCTCGGGCAGCCGAAAACAGCCAGGGCCTAGGTCAGGCGCGGGCTGGATCATCGACTTGCCCAGCAACCCCGCCAGGCTTGCCACGGCTTGCGACGCCTCCAGACCGCAGGCGGCCATCAGGTCGTGCGCCACATCCACGGTGAAGCCGCCCGCAAAAAGGCCGCAGCAGCGCAGCACGGCCCGCTCGGCATCGTCCAGCAGTGCGTGACTCCAGTTCAACAGCGCGCCCAGTGTCTGCTGACGCGGGGGCGCAGTGCGGCGGGGGTGACGCAGGCTCAGCAGCTCTTCATCGAGGGCGTCGAGCACAGGCCTGAGCCCGAGGCTCGCCACGCGCGCGGCCACCAGTTCCAGCGCCAGCGGCATGCCATCCAGGCGGCGACACAGTTCCACCGCATCACCGAGCCTGGCCGGTGTCAGGCTGAACAGCCCGCCATCGCACGACCGCACCCGCTCGACCAGCAGGGCCGGCGCACCATGGCCGAGTGCCTGCGCGATGTCCATCTGGTCGGCCTCTGGCCATGTCAGCCCTTCCAGCCAATGCAACTGCTCATCGGGCAGGCCGAGCGGCTCGCGGCTGGTGGCCAGCACATGCACGGAAGTGCCGGGCCCGATGAGGTTCGGCACCAAGGTGGCCACGGCATCCAGCACGTGTTCGCAGTTGTCCAGCACCAGCAGCACATCGCAACCCGCCAGCGTGCTGGGCCACGCGGGCGAAGCCACCTCATCGCCAGGCCACAGCGCACGGGCCACGACCGACGCGACGGTGTCCTCAGCAGCCTGAGACAAGTCGACGAAGCAGACGCCATGCTCGAACCGCTCGGCCACCGCGTGCGCCACCGCGAGCGCCAAGGTGGTCTTGCCCATGCCGCCTGCGGCCACCAGCGTGGTCAACCGCTGGCGTGGCACCGCCTCGACCAGATGCCTGAGGCCTTGCTCACGGCCGATCATGGGAGAGACCATCGCCGGCAGCGCGGCGACCGACCAGTGCATGCGGCCTTGCACCGCACCGGATGCGGGCGCATCAGAAGGCATTGCGACTTGCCCTTGCGGCGCGCCCACCCCTACCACCAGGCAATAGCCCCGGCCGGGGATCGTCGCGATGTAGCGAGCCTGCTGCTGGCTGTCGCCCAGCGCCTTGCGCAGGCTGGCCATGTGCACACGCAAGGTGTTGGGCTCGACCACCAGGCCAGGCCAGGCCAGCGCCATCAGTTCGTCGCGGCCGATCACCTGGCCAGCGCGCTCGGCCAGCACGATCAGCAGCGCCATGGCACGGCTGCCCAGCTTCACCGCGCGGCCCTGGGCGTCCAGAAGGCGACGCTCTCGGCGCTGCAGCACGAAGTCGCCCAGCACGGCAGGGCCATCCATCGACGCGATGCCAGGGCCGCTCATGCGCATCCCCGCTTCGCCACCAGGCGAGGGTGCATGAAATGGCAGGCAGGCCACGAGGGCATCACGGCAGGCATCCTCCGCGCAAGGCACCCGCGCCTGACCAACAGGGCGCTTCAGGTGATGCCGATCAGCCTACGCAGACGCGCTCCCCACCGCTAGAACGAATGCACGATCCTTGTACAAAAGTGCACCGGTTTCATCCACCGCATTCAGCCGCGCACACGGCGCCGCCATTGCCCGGGCGAGGTGCCCTCGGCCCGCGCGAAGACGCGCGTGAAATGGCTCTGGTCCGAGAAGCCGCAGCTCACCGCGATCTCGGCCAGCGACAAGGCGGAGTCGCGCAACAGGCCACGGGCCTGCGCCACCCGCTGCTTCACCAGCCACTGATGCGGCGTGGCACCGGTGGTGTCGCGGAACGCACGGATGAAATAGCTGCGCGAAAGCTGGCAGGCCTGGGCAATGTCCGCCACGGTGGTCTGCCCATCGCCCTGGGCCAGCAGCATGTCCTTGGCCAAGGCTTCATGCAGCCGCGACAGACCGAGACGGCGCGCCTGGCTTTCCGGCTGGGCTTGGCCATAGCGCTCGAAAAGCCGGGTGCCGATGGCGATGCCCAACTGCTCCAGGAACAAGGGGCTGGCCTCTTCGGGCTGCGCCAGGATCGGCGCCACCGACTGCGCCAGATGCGCCAGCACGGGATCGTGCAAACCAGCGCCACAGCTCAGCGTGCGGACTTCGCGCCCGCCCCGCTCGTCGTTCATGCGGGCCATGAAGGTGCGGGGCACCTCGATCAGCAGGAAGTCGAACGCGCCGTGCAGATCGGCCCGGTAGTCGTCGGCGAAATCACGAACGTAGATACCATGGTCGTCGAAATCGTGCAGGGTGGCGCGGCGCCCCTCGAAGATGCGGCGGCGATGTCCAGCCTGCATCGACACACCGACCAGGAAGCCACGCCCCGAGGCCGGCGTCTCGACCTGCCCTAGCGCATCGCCGTCGGCCTGTTTGCGGTAGAAGTGCAACTCACCCGCGGCCAACTCCTGGCTGCCATGCAGTTTGTCTGCGGTGCAGCCCAGCGAATCGGCCCTGGGGGCCGGCCGGATGCTCGACGAGACGGGTGCCTGGTGGTGAATGGACATGACCGCGGCCTCCTGCTCCGGGCGGATGCCCGGACCAACGTTGCTCACAGATGACCGGTTGCACCGGCCTTGCTTATTCTGAGCAGGATGATACTGGAGCCCCACGGCCGCGTTCATGCAAGGCTCAGCGCGCCAGGCTCACACCGGTCGCTTGTATCTGCACACGCCACAACCGCACCGCCAGGGCGGCCAGCGCAGACACCGTGGCCAGCACGATGACCGCCATCCAGCCCCACTGCGCCAGCAGCACCGCGCCCAATGCCGAGCCGACGGCCATGCCGATGAACATGCTGGTGAACAGCACCGCGTTGAGTCGGCTGCGTGCGCCCGGATCGATGCCATAGACGATGGTCTGGTGGGCGATCAGCGTGGCCTGGATGCCCAGATCGAACCCCACAGCAGCACCGACCAGCAGCACCAGCTGTGCCTGCACGGGCATCAGCGGCGCCAGCGCCATCGAGGCGAAGGACAGCACCACCAGGCCTGCGCCCAGCCAGGTGACCAGTTCGGGGCCCTTGCGATCGGCCAGCCGGCCCGCGATCGGCGCAGCCAGGGCCCCTGCGGCGCCTGCCAGGCCGAAGGCTCCCGCCGCCGCGGCGCCCATGTGGAAGGGCTCGCCGTGCAACATCACCGCCAGCGTCGACCAGAAGGCGCTGAAGCCAACCGACAGCAGCCCCTGGGCCCAGCTGGCGCGGCGCAGATCGGCATGGCGCTTCCACAGCTTGCCCAGCGAGGCCATCAGGTGGGTGTAAGCCAGCTGCGTGGTCGGCTTGAAGCGCGGCAACCCACGCCGCGCGGCCACCCCGATCAGCGCGATGCTGGCCGCCGCGGCCAGGAACATCGCGCGCCAGCCGAAGTGCTCGGCCACGAACCCACTGACCACGCGCGACAGCAGGATGCCCAGCAGCAGACCGGTCATCACGGTGCCCACCACCTTGCCCCGGCTGTGCTCGGGCGCCAGCGTGGCCGCGGCCGGCACGATGTCCTGCGCCATGGTGGCCGACACCCCGATGACCAGGCTGGCGGCCAGCAGCACGCCGATGCCTGGCGAGGCGCCCGCCACCAGCAGCGCCACGAACAACACCGCCGCCTTGGCCAGGATGATGCGGCGCCGGTCGAACCGGTCGCCCAGCGGTGCCAGCAGCAGGATGCCCAGCGCATAGCCCAGTTGGGTCAGCGTCGGCACGAAGCCCGTGGCCCGCGCAGAGGCGCCGATGTCACCGCCCAGCACACCCAGCATGGGCTGGCTGTAATAAAGCGAGGCCACGGCCAGCCCGGCGCCCGTCGCCAGCAGCAGGACAAGTGTGGGCGCGGGGCCTTGATCGGCCTTGTCATGCGTTTCACGAATGTTTGACATAGCGATAACCCTTGAATCAGAACGTGACCGAAGTTTGCTCTCCTGAACCGCTCGTGAGTAGACGACTGCAGCGCACAACACTTATACGTATCATGCATAAAATACCTGCATGCCCAGCCCGAGCGCATCACCCCCCTCGTCATTGACACAGGACCGCATCGCCCTGATGCAGACCTTCGTGCACATCGTCGAAGCCGGTAGCCTGTCGGCCGCGGCGCAGCAGATGGGCGCCACCCAGCCCACCGTCAGTCGCCGCCTCCAGGCGCTGGAGCGCTCGCTCGGCTTGCGGCTGCTGCGACGCTCCACGCACGCCATGCAACTCACCGACGATGGTGAGCGGTGCTACACCCGCGCCAAGGAGTTGCTGGAGCGCTGGGCCACCTTCGAGGCCGACCTGCGCGGCGCCCGCGACGAGCCCGAAGGCACCCTGCGCGTGGTGGCGCCGCACGCGCTGGGGCAGGACTTGTTGATCCCGCCCCTGGCCGATTACCTGCGCGCCTTCCCCCGCGTGTCGGTGGACTGGCTCCTGCATGACCGCCGCCCGGATTTCATCGCCGAGGACATCGATTGCGCCATCCAGGTCGGCGAGGTGACCGATCCCTCCGTGGTGGCCATCAAGCTGTCGGAGGTACCTCGCATCGTGGTGGCGGCACCCTCGGTGGTGGGCGAGGCGCCGCCCTCGCACCCGTCCGATCTGGCGACGTGGCCGTGGCTGTCGCTGCGCACCTTCTACCGCAACGAGATCGTGCTGACACCGCAAGGCGGCGGCACCTCTTGCCGCCTGCCCATCCGGCCTCGCCTGGGCACGGACAGCCTCTACGCGCTGCGCACGGCCGCGGTATCGGGCCTGGGCGTGTGCGCCGCCTCGGCGTGGCTGTTGCGCGACGACCTCGCCGAAGGCCGACTGGTGCACCTGGTGCCCGATTGGGTGCCCGAGCCCCTGCCCGTCTACCTGGTGTATCCGCACGCGCGCTTCTACCCCGCCAAGCTCAAGCGCTTCATTGACGTGATGCGCGTGGCGGTGGCTTCCAGCGTCGGCGGTTTGTGGAACGTGAATCCGGTGGCCTGAGTCAGGCTACAATGCAAAGCTCAGTCGGGGCGTAGCGCAGCCTGGTAGCGCATCTGCTTTGGGAGCAGAGGGTCGTGAGTTCGAATCCCACCGCCCCGACCAATCAATTCAACGGGTTGGCATCGTTTCGGTGCTAGCCCGTTTTTCTTTCCGCCTGCGAGCCAGCCACCTGGAAATCGCCTGGAAATCGCCGGGAAGTAGCCGGGACGTCGCTGGGACGTCGCCAAGAGTTCTCCGGCAGGCCAGGATCGTCCTGGTCGCTCAAACCTCCACGGGCACATGGAAGTCGATGATCGCGCCGGGCTGATCCGGCGCGAAGTGCCCATCGTAGCGCTCGAAGTCAGGGCCGCTCGCCACCGTCAGGCCAGAGCGGGGCACCAGCTCACCCCAGATGGTCGCCATGGCGCTTTTGATCTGAGGATGAGGAGGGCCTCCATTCAAGGTGATGCGAAAAACCACATAGGTGGCCGCCGGCATCGCCTTCTCCTCGAAGCCCTCAGGAAGCATTGCGCCCGGCTGAACGCCGACCGCCGCCATGTATTGGAAGCTGCCCTCCGCCTTGTCGAGCGTGTCGACGACCCCATAGGTGCTCCAGTCGGGGCTTTGCCCGGTGAATGGCAAGCCGCCGATCAGCGTCGTCCACAGCTGGGGAATGTCGGATTTGCTGCTCTGATCAAAGCGCCGGGTGGGACCGGCCACGCGGAACGCGGCCAGCGAGACCAGATCAGGCAGCTTGACGACGTCGGCTGACAAAGTAGAGGGCGCGCTCATGGGAAATTGTCCTTCGATGGGGGTGATGGCAAACCCGGCACGGAAACGCCCGGGCGACACGCCGAACAGGCGCTTGAAGGCTCGCGTGAAAGCCTCCTGGGATTCAAAGCGGCAGTCGAACGACAGGTCGATCAACTTGAGGCCGGGCTCCTCGGTCAGCCTGCGAGCCCCACGGATCAGTCGCCGCCCACGCACATGCGACATGACGCTGCGCCCCATCCGGGCGGTGAACAGGCGCGAAAAATGGAACGGAGACAAGCCGGCGTGCTGTGCGATCTGCTCGAGCGTGAGCGGCTCGTCCAGATGGGCCTCGACCCACGCCAGCAAGCTGTTGAACAAATCGTATTCTGGTGACTTGGAGGGGTCCATGGCCCGATCATGGAGCACAACGGCCATCTCGTCCTGACCGAACTTGCTGCGCGCCGGATGGCAGCGGCTATAGTGGGCCACACGCCTTGCAAATGGCGTTCAAAAAAGCTGGGAGAGTGGCAGGCGCCAGGCTTGGGCATGCCCCACGACAGCGCGTCAACCTTTTGGAACGGTCCCCATGAAGCGATTGATCCTGGTCCTGTTGGCAAGCCTTGCGGTGCTTCCTGTTTTGGCGCAATCATCGGAGTGCCATTCCGCCAAGCGCATCGCGGAGGCACAGGCGCACATCGATGCTGCGCTGCAGGACATCTCAGCAGACCCGAAAAGGCAGATGGCCGCTCTGGATGCGCGCCTGAGCGCCCAGGCGGCGGCGCTCGGCTGGTCCACCGAGCGACAGCGCGACTTGCGTGCCCAGGCCCTGTCGTCCGATGCCTATTGGTCTTTCGAGCGAGAGAAACAGCCGCATGTCATGGCACTGAGCAAGGCCGTGGCGTCGAGTTCCGGCCCCGATCCACAGACATCCAAATGCGAAGCCGCCAGGCAGGTGCAGGCTCTGGCCGGCAAGCTGGCCGACATCAACCGACGTCAATATGCGCAAGCGGCACGCGACATCGGCCTGGCGAAGGAGGCCGCGAAATGATGTGGTCCGAACCCGGCCCGGCAAGCAGGGGGTGGCTGGCCCTGTCTTGCAGCGCCCTCTCGACGGCCCGACTGATGGCGGTTGCATCCGCGGCGCTCATCTCGCCGCCCGTGCTCGCCGAACCGGCCGATTTCGATTTTCTGAGCTTCGGCGCCATCGTGAACTTCCACAGCGACAAGCAGTGGTGTGACGAACACTACCCCGCGTTCAGGCTGAAGAACGATGCCATCTTTGCCGACACCATCTTCGGCCGGGACACCGCAGAATCGTTCATCGACAAGCATGCAAACGGCGATCTGAAGCAGCACCTCTTGAGCGCATTGCCCAGGATCCGCGCGGAAAGGCAATCCGAATACGCCAGCATGCCGCCGACATTCCTCCAGGACATGTGCTCGCATTTCGACAATCACCTGGGCAAGGACAACCTGCGTCCCCAGGATGGGCTGGTGACGCCTCCCCCCAAAAATAGCGTGGGGGGTTGAGAACGTCGAGGGCACACGGGGCACAGTGAAAAGAGAGGCCCTTGACCCCACCTTCAAGGCCCTGCGTCGCGCGCCGTGGCCGCACTCCCCGCCGACGCCACGACGATGCACGCCAACGCGAGCCATTGCTGGGCGGCCAAGGCCTCGCCCAGCACAATGCTGGCCATCAAGGCAGCGATGGCCGGCGCCGCGCTCAGCAGCATGCCCACCAGCCTGGCCGGCAACTGCCGCAGCGCCAGCATCTCCAGGGAGTAAGGCAAGGCACTGGACAACAGGGCCACACCCAGCCCGATCCACACCACATGGGGTGACCACAGCGCCGAGCCAGCATGAGCAATGCCCAAGGGCAAGGTGAGCAACGCCGCGATGCCCATGCCCCACGCTACCGCGCCAGGGCCGAACGTGGCGGCCACGCGTCGACCCGACACGATGTACAGCGCCCAGCACGCCGCAGCCCCTGCTGCGAAGGTCACACCCAGCGGATCCAGCGGCGCCGATGCGTGCAAGGGCAGCAGCAACCACAGGCCGGCGCAGCTCATCCCCAGCCACAACAGATCCCGCGGGCGCCGGGAGTTGAACAGCACCACGGCCAGCGGTCCCGTGACTTCGATGGCCACGGCGATGCCGATCGGGATCCGTTCGAAGGCCAGGTAGATCAGCAGGTTCATCAGGCCCAGCGTGGCGCCGTAGGTCAGCATCGGCAACATGTGCCCCCGACCGACCTTGATGTTGCCCCAGGGCCGCCACAGCGCCAGCAGCAGGCATGCCGCCAGGCTGGTGCGCAAGGCCGTCATGCCCTGCGGGCCGATCACCGGGAACAGGTGCTTGGCAAAGGCAGCACCCAGGTTCACCGACACCTGCGACATCAGCAGCGCCGCCACAGGCAACATGCTGCGTTGGTGCGTGGTGGCGCTGTCCATGCCGAGAAAAGACCGCTCGCCGCTCAGAGCGACATCTGCGCCCAGGCCTTCTCGATGCGCTTGACGCTGATGGGCTGCGGTGTGCGCAGCTCCTGCGCGAAGAAGCTCACGCGCAGCTCTTCGAGCAGCCAGCGGAACTCTTCCAGGCGTGCATCGTGCGTGCCCTTGAGCTCGGCCAGGCGGCGGGTGTAGCGCTGGTCCAGCGGACGCAGTTCGGCCAGGCGCTGGGCGTCACGGGCTGGATCGCCCTTGAGCTTGTCCAGCCGCAGGGTGATGGCCTTGAGGTAGCGCGCAAAGTGCTGCAATTGCGCCCAATCCGTACGGGCCACGAAGCGCTTGGGCACCAGGCGTTGCAGCTGGGCCTGGATGTCATCGGCCACGTCTTTCGGCGGGCGCGCATCCTTGAGCTTGCGCAATGCAGCGGCGTACTCGATCAGCACGGCACCAGCAAGGCGGGCCACCTCCTGCGCGATCAGGTTCAGGCGGCCACGGCCCTCTTCGAGGCGGGCCTTGAAGGAGGCCGCATCGCTGGGCAGCGGGTCGAGCAGGAAGGCACGGTCCAGCGCCACTTCGACGATCTGCTCGCGCAGCTCATCGGCCGTGCCCAGGCTCATGTAGGCCATGGCCATCTTCTGCAGATCGGGGATGTTCTTGTCCAGGTACTTCAGCGGCTCCTTGAGCTGCAGCGCGATCAGGCGGCGCAGGCCGGCACGGTGTTTGGTGGCGGCCACGTCGGGCTCGTCGAAGACCTCGATCTCGGCGTGCGTGCCCTTGTCCACCAGGGCGGGGAAGCCCACCAGGGTGTGGCCTCCGCGCTGGATTTCCATCAGCTCGGGCAGTTCGCCGAAGGTCCAGTCGGTCAGGGGCTGCACGGCGGTGGCACGGCCCGCACCGGCCTCCTCACGCCGGGCGTGCGGCTGGGCACCCTTGGTCTGGCCGTGCGTGGAAGCTGCCGCGCCATTGTCCGCGGCATTCCTGACGGCCCTTGGCGCAGGCACGACAGCGCCCTGCCCGCTTTGGCCGCCGTTCACCACGGCCTGCGTTTTCAGCGCGGCCAAAGCCTGGAACGCACCACGCGCCAGTTGCCCCAGCTCGGCCTTGAGCGCGGGCAGGTTGCGGCCCATGCCCAGCTGGCGCCCGTGCTCATCGACCACGCGGTAGTTCATGAACAGGTGCGGCTGCAGCATGTCCAGCTTGAAGTCGGCGCGCTTGATGTCCAGTTGGGTGCGGTCGCGCACGGCCTTGAGCAGCACGTCCAGCAGACCGCCTTCGCCGAAGGGCACGCCCTCGGTGAAACTGTCCACGTACTCGGGCAGCGGCACCAGGCGCGCACGCGGCTTCTGGTGCAGGCTCTTGACCAGCGCCAGCACCTTGTCCTTGAGCATGCCGGGCACCAGCCATTCGCCACGCTCGTCACTGACCTGGTTGAGCGCGAAGATGGGCACCGTCACGGTGACGCCATCGCGGGCATCGCCAGGCTCGTGCAGGTAGGTGGCTGCGCAGTCCACCCCGCCCATGCGGATCATCTTCGGGAAAGCGGCGCTGGTGACGCCGGCGGCCTCGTGGCGCATCAGCTCTTCGCGGCTCAGGTGCAGCAGCTTGGGGTTCTGGCGGCTGGCCTCGCGGTACCAGCGCTCGAACGTGTGGCCACTGACCACCTCGGGCGGGATCTGCGCATCGTAGAAACCGACGATCAACTCGTCATCGACCAACACGTCCTGGCGGCGCGACTTGTGCTCGAGCTGCTCCACCTGCGCGATCATCTTGCGGTTGTGCGCCAGGAACGGCAGTCGCGTCTCCCACTCGCCGGCCACCAGGCCTTCACGAATGAAGATGTCGCGCGCCTGCACCGGATCGACCAGGCCGAAGTTGACGCGGCGGTTGGCGTAGACGACCAGCCCGTACAGCGTGGCGCGCTCCAACGCGACGACCTCGGCTGCTTTTTTCTCCCAATGCGGATCAAGCAGTTGCTTCTTGAGCAGGTGGCCGCCCATGCGCTCCACCCAGGCCTGCTCGATGGTGGCGATGCCGCGGCCGTACAGGCGCGTGGTCTCGACCAGCTCGGCCGCAAGGATCCAGCGCCCGGGCTTCTTGCTCAGGTTGGCGCCCGGGTGTTTGTAGAACTTGATGCCACGTGCGCCCAGGTACCAGTCTTCATCGTCGCTCTTGCAGCCGATGTTGCCCAGCAGGCCGGAGAGCAGCGAGAGGTGCAACTGCTCGTAGGTGGCCGGGCTGCCGTTCAGGCGCCACTGGTGCTCGGTGACCACGGTGCTGAGCTGCGAGTACACGTCCTTCCACTCGCGCACGCGGCGCGGGTTGATGAAGTTCTCGCGCAGCAGGGCTTCGTACTTGCGGTGGCTGAGCTTGTGCTGTTCGGGCTGGCCTGAAGATTGACCCGGCACGTGGTGGCCATGGCCGCCACGTGACTCATCCAGCCACTTCCACAGCTTGAGCGTGCCCATGAACTCCGACTTTTCGTCGTCGAACTTCTTGTGCTTTTCATCGGCCGCCTGCTGATGCTCGATGGGGCGGTCGCGCACGTCCTGCACACTCAACGACGCTGCGATCACCAGCACCTCGGCCAGCGCCTGGCGGTCACGCGCCTCCAGGATCATGCGGCCCACGCGCGGGTCCAGCGGCAGGCGCGCCAGGGTCTGCCCAAGCGGCGTGATCTCGTTGGCGTCGTCCACCGCGCCCAATTCATTGAGCAGTTGGTAGCCGTCGGCAATCGCCTTGCGCAGCGGCGGCTCGATGAAGGGGAAATCATCGACCAGCCCCAGGTGCAGCGACTTCATCCGCAGGATCACGCCCGCCAGCGAGCTGCGCAGGATCTCGGGGTCGGTGAAGCGCGGGCGGGCGTTGAACTCCTTCTCGTCGTACAGGCGGATGCAGATGCCATTGGCCACACGGCCGCAGCGGCCGGCGCGCTGGTTGGCCGCCGCCTGGCTGATGGGCTCGATCTGCAGCTGTTCGACCTTGTTGCGGAAGCTGTAGCGCTTCACGCGCGCCAGGCCCGAGTCGATCACGTAGCGGATGCCGGGCACCGTCAGCGAGGTCTCGGCCACGTTGGTGGCCAGCACGATGCGGCGCGGCCCCCCGGTGCGGAAGACCTCGTCCTGCTCCTGCTGGCTCAGGCGCGCGAACAGCGGCAGCACGTTGACCTGCTGCCGCTGGTTGGCCATGTGCTTGCGCAGGTGGTCGGCCGCCTCGCGGATCTCGCGTTCGCCGGGCAGGAAAACCAGGATGTCGCCGGAGCCCTCGCGCCAGAGCTCGTCGGCCGCGTCGATGATGGCTTCGTTGAGGCCGTATTCGCGACTCTCTTCGAACGGGCGCCAGCGCTGCTCCACCGGGAACAGGCGGCCCGAGACCATGATCACCGGCGCCGGGCCCTTGCTCGATGCAAAGTGCTGCGCGAAGCGGTCCGCATCGATGGTGGCCGAGGTGACGATGATCTTCAGATCAGGCCGGCGCGGCAGCAACTGGCGCAGGTAGCCCAGCAAGAAATCAATGTTCAGGCTGCGCTCGTGCGCCTCGTCGATGATGAGGGTGTCGTAGGCGCGCAGGTCGGGGTCGGACTGCGTTTCGGCCAGCAGGATGCCGTCCGTCATCAGCTTGACGTTGGCACCGGGCTGCAGCCGGTCCTGGAAACGCACCTTGTAGCCCACCACCTCGCCCAGTGGCGTGTTGAGCTCCTCGGCGATGCGCTTAGCCACGCTGGAGGCGGCGATACGCCGTGGCTGCGTGTGACCGATGATTGGTGGGCGGCGCCGGCCCTGCTGCGGCTCGCGCGGCTGGCCCCAATTGCCCCGCCCCATGGCCAGTGCGATCTTGGGCAACTGGGTGGTCTTGCCCGAGCCCGTTTCCCCGCAGACGATCACCACCTGGTGCTCACGCAAGGCGGCTTCGATCTCGGCGCGTTTGCCCGAAACCGGCAGGGATTCAGGGAAGGTGATGGCGGGCAGCGGAGCAGACACAGGAAAAGGTGGAAACAGCCCGTGAAGGCCTTGGACTGGAGGGGAAAAGACATCGATTATCCGATGCGGGCGTACCGCTTGCCCAGGCGATGGGAGATGCCCGATCCAGTTCCCTGGCCCTTTGCCGATAAGCAGCAAGCAACCGCACGCCATTCATCGATGCCTCAACGCCTCTCGTCATGCAAAAAACTGCTGCTCGGGCAGGACATCGCCATGCGCCGGCCGCTGGCGCTGATGCTCATGGGGCACCTGATCTACCTGATCAACGCGGTGTTGCTGCAATGGGGTGTGAGCCTGAACCTCTTCCATCCGGGCGTGGCCTGGACCACCCCGCTGATGGTGGTGGGGCCAGGCGTGTTCTACGCCCTGGCGCGCTCGGGCTGGTCCCGCCGTTTCAAGGATCCAGCCATGGTGATGGCCCAGGGCCTGTACTGCGCGCTGCTGACGGTGCTGGTGTACACCTTTTCCCGGCCGGAGGTGCGTGGCTTCATCCTGTGCATCCTGCCGCTGATCATCATGTTCGGACAGTTCACGATGAATGGGCGCCAGTTCGCCTTCTTCACGGGTTGCACCATGAGCGTCCTCAGCGCCGCGGTGCTGCTCTTGCGCCCTTATGACGACACCCCGCGCGGCCTGTCGGGCGACATCCTGGAGCTGGTCTACGTGGCCCTGATCCTGGGCACGGCCACCAGCATCGCGCTGATCGGCTCGAACATCCGCCAGAAGCTGGTGGCCAGCCGGGTGGATCTGGCCGAGGCGCTGTCGCGCGTGCACGCCCTGGCCACCACCGACGAGTTGACCGGCCTGGCCAACCGCCGCCATGTGCAGGATCTGCTGGCCGAAGAGGTCAAGCGCCACCGCCGTCTGGGCCAGCCCCTGTGCGTGGCCCTGCTGGACCTGGACCATTTCAAGCGCATCAACGACCTGCACGGCCACCAGGCCGGCGACGACGCGCTGCGCCACTTCGCGCGCACCGCCCGCGAAGCCTTGCGCGAGATCGACGTGCTGGCGCGTTGGGGCGGCGAGGAGTTCCTGCTGATGATGCCGTCGACGACGCCCGAGCAGGCCTTGACCGGGCTGGAGCGCCTGCGCCAGCGCCTGGCGCAGCACCCTCATCCGCCCAGCCTGCCAGGCCTGGTCATCACCTGCTCGGCCGGCGTGGCCCTGCACCAGGTGCCGGCCACCATCGAGCAAACCATCGACTGGGCCGACAAGGCCCTGTACCGCGCCAAGGCCGAGGGCCGCGACCGCGTCTGCCTGGCCGGCGACACCCTGAGCAGTGCGCCTGCTGGGGCAAACCCGGTGCACTGACACCCGGAAATCCGGTCGAGGCCATCTCGAAGGGCCGCCACAATCGCCCCACCTCATGGTGGGAGCGCGCATGACTTTCGACGATTACATCCAGCACGATGCCCTGGGCCTGGCCGATCTGGTCCGGCGCGGCGAGGTGTCGCCCCGCGAACTGCTGGACACGGCCCTGGCCCGCGCCGATCAGACGCATGGCCAGCTCAACGCCATCGTCAACCGGCTGGATGAACGGGCCCGCCAGCGCTGCGCCCAACCCTTCGAGGCGCAGGCGCCTTTTGCCGGCGTGCCGTTCCTGGTCAAGGATCTGTTCCAGGACATGGCCGGGCTGCCCAGCTCCTGCGGCGGCAAGCCGCTGTCACGCCTGCCGGCACCTGAAACCGCCGACGTGGTGCGCCGCTGGCAGGACGCGGGCCTCGTGATCTTCGGCAAGACCAACACCCCCGAGTTCGGCGCGCGCAACGTGACCGAGCCCGTGGCCTTCGGCCCCACGCGCAACCCCTGGAACCTGTCGCGCACCCCGGGCGGATCGTCCGGCGGCTCGGCTGCGGCCGTCGCTGCGGGCATCGTGCCCGTGGCCGGCGCGAACGATGGCGGCGGTTCCATCCGCATTCCGGCGGCGGCCTGCGGCCTGTTCGGCCTCAAGCCCGGGCGTGGGCGTGTGTCGTCAGGCCCCGGCGCCTCGGAAGGCATGAATGGCGCGGCCGTGCAGGGCGTGCTCTCGCGCAGCGTGCGCGATTCGGCCGCCATGCTCGATGTGCTGCAAGGCCCCGAGCCTCACGGCCCATACCACATGCCGGCGCCCGCCCAACCCTACCTGCAGGCCATGCGGCAGGCGCCCGGCCGCTTGAAGATCGGCTTCAGCACCGCATCCCCCATCGGCACGCCGGTGGATGCGCAGGCCGTGGCCGCCGTGATGGATGCCGCCCGGCTGCTCGAATCACTGGGCCACCACGTGGAAGAAGTGGCCCTGCCCGTCGATGGGCTGTCACTGGCCAAGGATTTCCTGCTGGCCTGGTTCTGCCGCCAGGCCGCGATGGTGGTGGAGCTGGAGCAGGTCCATGGCATCAAGCCCGCCGAGTTCGAGCCTGACACCCGCGCCATGGCCGCCGTGGGCCGCAGCGTGCCTGCCACCGAACTGCTGCTGAGCGAGGCCCGCTGGAACGAGCACAACCGCGCGCTCGCACGCTTTCATGCGCAGCACGACCTGTGGCTGTCGCCCGTGCTGGCCTCGCCGCCCATCGCCATCGGTGAACTGGCCACGTCCAAAACGCTGCACATCCTCAGCGAGATCGTGACCTCACTGGGCTTGTCAGGCGTTCTGCGCAAGACAGCCCTGTTCGAACAGACCACGATCAACAACCTGGCCTGGACACCGTTCACACAGCTGGCCAACCTGACGGGCCGGCCCGCCATGTCGGTGCCTCTGTACTGGACACCCGACGGCTTGCCCATGGGCGTTCAGTTCGTGGCCGCACTGGATGGCGAAGCCTTGCTGCTGCGCCTGGCCGCCCAGCTGGAGCAGGCACGTCCCTGGTTCAACCGACGCCCGGCCCTCTGAGAGAGACCGATCGCCCACCGGCGCATTGCCCGGTCGGTCGATCAACGACGATCAGTCCGACCGTCAGCCGAAGCGTCGACGCTTGGCATGGCCCAGCTGACGCGACAGGTGCACCGCCACCAGCACGTAGAACGCGCCGACGGCTTCCCAGCCCTCTTCAAGGCTTTCAAGGCTCAGCATGCCGTTCCAACCTGGCGGGAACAGTGCCGCGGCCCAGACGGGATGATCCTGGATGCCTTCGGCCACCTGAGAGGCCACCAGCACCACCATGCCCAGAATGAACATGCCGGTGTCCGCTTCCACCCAGCCGCGGCGCTGGAAGAACTCTCGGCCCACCGTGATCACCACGTGGACGGCGGCCGCCAGCACGGCCAGCACCACCACCGCGGCCACCACCCGGTAGGCCAGGCTTTCCGGGCCCTGCAGGTAGAAGCCCAGTTGCATCAACCGGCGGCCATGCGGCACCAGCCCGGGCGGCAGGCCGTTCTCACGCATGCCCAGCGTGAAGCAGAAGAAGGCGAAAGACAGGGCCGGCAGGCGGGGACGGTTCCCAGGCAGCAACAGATAGACAGCCGCCAGCATCCAGATGGCCACGGTGGCCACCTCCAGCGGCCCATCTTCTTCGATGAAAGCGATCAGGTGGCGGGCATCGACGACGCCAGGGGCCAGCAGCATCAGGATGGCCAGGGTCAGCGCCACGGCGGTGGCAGTCATCAAGGCAGACACCATCGGGCGGGCATGGGCCGGCACGAAAGTGGGGGAAAGCGCGTGGGAAGTCATGAACGGCAGAAGGGGGAACAACGCAGGAGAGGGCGAAGCAGGCGCCATTTGACGGACAGCCGTCACAAATGATTGCCTAGGCAATAATTAGGGGAAGATTACCATTTGTGCCCCGGCTGTAAGGTTGCCCTTCCGGCAACCCCTACGGCGCTATCAGGCTTTTGTGGCAAATATGTGACCGCACCGCATCCAGACAAGGCCTCGACGACCCGCGCAAGCCCTTGGCCCCAACCGGCGGCGCTCTGCCCGCCCCCACCGGCTTGCCAATGCCCGTACCATTACGGCCATTCACGGCCACACCTGCCTGCCCAAAGCCCTTCCCATCCTCCGTTCATGGACCTGGTCTTTCCCCACACCTTCGTGCCCTGGTTCCGCGCCGTGGCGCCGCACATCCACGCCCACCGGGGCAAGACCTTCGTCGTCGGGTTGTCGGGCGAGTTGATCGCCGCCGGCAAGCTCACCAGCTTCGTTCAGGACCTGGCCTTGATGCAGGCCATGGGCATCCGCCTGGTGCTGGCGCACGGCTTTCGCCCCCAGTTGGAGGAGCAACTGCGCGCCAAGGGGCACAGCTCCCACTTCAGCCACGGCATGCGCATCACCGACTCGGTGGCGCTGGACTGCGCGCAGGAAGCCGCTGGCCAGCTGCGCTACGAAATTGAAGCCGCCTTCTCGCAAGGGCTGCCCAACACGGCCATGGCCGGTGCCTCGATCAGCGTGATCTCGGGTAACTTCGTCACCGCACGGCCCGTGGGCATCGTCGATGGCGTGGACTTCATGCACACCGGCCTGGTGCGCAAGATCGACGCCGTGGCCGTGCGCCGCGCCATCGACGCCGGCGCCATGGTGATGCTGTCGCCCTTCGGCTTCTCGCACACCGGCGAGGCCTTCAACCTGAGCATGGAAGACGTGGCCACCAGCGCCGCGATCGCCTTGCAGGCCGACAAGCTGATCTTCGTGACCGAGGTGCGCGGCATCTTGCAGAGCATCGTGCAAGAGCCCCAGCGCGCCGTCGAGCTCGAAGCCGCCCAGCACGACCCGGATGCCGAGATCGACCAGGAACTGGCCCTGCTGGACGCCAAGCGCCTGCTGGCCGCCCTGCCCAACCCACTGCAGCCCACGGACACGGCCTTCTACCTGCAGCACGCGGTCAAGGCCAGCGAAGGCGGCGTCGAACGCGTGCACATCATCCCGTACAAGGTCGACGGAGCCCTGCTGATGGAGGTGTTCACGCACGATGGCGTGGGCACCATGATCGTCGACGAGAAGCTCGAGAGCCTGCGCGAGGCCTCGTCCGACGACGTCGGCGGCATCCTGCAGCTGATCGAACCCTTCGAGCAGGACGGCACGCTGGTCAAGCGCAGCCGCACCGAGATCGAGCGCGACGTGTCGCAGTACACCGTCATCGAGCACGACGGCGTGATCTTCGGCTGTGCGGCGCTCTACCCCTACCCCGAGGCGGGCACGGCCGAGATGGCCGCGCTGACCGTATCGCCCAACGTGCAGGGCCAGGGCGATGGCGAGCGCATCTTGAAGCGCATCGAGCAGCGCGCGCGGGCCATGGGCCTGTCGTCCATCTTCGTGCTGACCACGCGCACGATGCACTGGTTCAACAAGCGCGGCTTCTCGCCGGTGGACCCGAACTGGCTGCCCGAAGCCCGCAAGCGCAACTACAAGTGGGACCGGCGCTCGCAGGTGCTGGTCAAGACACTGAAGTAACTCCCCCATTTTTTTCCTGAACGCGACGAGACGAGAACATGGCACGCACCATCCAATGCAAGCACCTGAACAAGGAAGCCGAAGGCCTGGACTTCGCCCCCTACCCCGGTGAACTGGGCAAGCGCATCTACAACGAGATCAGCAAGGAAGCCTGGCAGCTGTGGATGAAGCACCAGACCATGCTGGTCAACGAGAACCGACTGAACCTGGCCGACGCCCGCGCGCGACAGTACCTGGCCCGCCAGATGGAGCAGTTCTTCTTCGGTGGTGGCGGCGATCAGGTCCAGGGCTACGTGCCGCCGTCGGCATGAGCGGCCACTGACCATCACCCCACGCTGAAACCGCCCGGCCTTCATTGAGAAGGGGGCGGTTTTTTCTTTGGCGATACAGTTCTGCCAGGATCACCGCGAACGCTCCAAACGCATGCCCATCACCATCGACTGGCCTCATTTCACGCCCTGGACCGCCCTGGCCGGCGGTGCCCTCATCGGCTTGGCCGCCTCGCTGCTCATCCTGCTCAATGGCCGCATCGCAGGCATCAGCGGCATCCTCGGCGGGCTGCTGCGCCCTTCCGTCGGCGAAATCGGCTGGCGCATCGCCTTCCTCATCGGCCTGATCGCGGCGCCCTGGCTGTACGCCATGACCGCCACGCTGCCGGCCGTGCGCATCGATGCGAGCGAGGGCCTGCTCATCGTCTCCGGCCTGCTCGTCGGCTTGGGAACCCGCTACGGTGCGGGCTGCACCAGCGGTCACGGTGTGTGCGGGCTCTCGCGCCTGTCGCCCCGCTCGCTGGCGGCCACCCTCGCCTTCATGGGCGCGGGCTTCGCCACCGTCTACGTCGTGCGCCACCTGATCCGCCTGTCCTGACCTGCCTCTCTCAAGGCACGAACACCATGAACGACAACATCCACGCCCGCCTGCCCCTGCTCACGGCCTTGCTCGCCGGGCTCGTCTTCGGTCTGGGGCTGCTGGTCTCCGGCATGGCCGATCCGGCCAAGGTGCTGGGTTTCCTCGACCTGGCCGGGGCCTGGGATCCGTCCCTCGCCTTCGTGATGGGCGGCGCCATCGCCGTCGCCCTGCCCGCCTTCACACTGGCGCGCAAACGTCGCAATGCCCTGCTCACGGGCGAGCCGATGCAGTTGCCCACGGCCACGCGCATCGACAAGCGGCTGCTCGGCGGCGCCCTGCTCTTCGGCATCGGCTGGGGGCTGGCAGGCTTCTGCCCGGGCCCGGCCCTGGTGGCGCTGGGCATGGGGCTGGACCAGGCGCTGGTCTTCGTGCTGGCCATGCTGGGCGGCATGGTGGTGTTCGAAGTACTGGAGCGCCGCGCATGAACAACATGTCGCCACTGTGGGCCTGGCTGGCGGCCGCGACCACGCTGGTCATGGTCCTGATCTATGAAGCGCTGCAGTGGCTGCCAGGCCGCAGCACACCAGACACGCTCTCGCGCGCGGCCCATGCGCGCCTGCGCGCCGAATGGCTGCATGCCCTGTCCACGCAAGTCGGCTCGGAAATCCTGGCCGTGCAGACCATCCGCAACTCGCTGATGTCGTCCACGCTCACGGCCTCGACCGCCGCGCTGGGCCTGATGGGCACG
>DXIO01000083.1 GCA_019112875.1 Candidatus Aquabacterium excrementipullorum | reverse complement strand
GGGTGAAGGCCTCGGCCTGCTTGCGCACCGAGATGTCCTGAATGATGACGCAGTACAGCGGCAGGCCGTCGTGCTCGAAGGGGATCAGCACGACCTCGGTGTCGAAGGGGCGGCCATCGAGCGTGCTGTGGCGCCATTCGAACGTGCGGGCCTGGCCGGTGCTGCGCACCTCGTCCATCAGCGCATGGGCCAGCTCCTGCGCGGGCTGCCCATCGGCCTGCACGGCGGCGGACAGCGGTGGCAGCCAGGGCTTGAGGCCCAGCAGCGCGCGCTCGCTGTCGGCGCGGAACATGGCCAGGGCCTGGGGGTTGGCGCGCTGGATGCCCTGCTCCTGGCTGAAGAAGAGGAAGGCGTTGGGGGTGTTCTGGAACACGGCCAGCGAACGCGTGGACTGCTCCTTGTGCTCGGTGATGTCCAGCCAGTAGCCGTTGTAGGTGGTGCCGCCGTCGGCGTCCCGCGTGGGCGTGCTGTGGCAGCGCACCCAGCGCGGGCGGCCCTGTACGCGCACGGCCAGCTCGGTGGGCTGCGTGGGCGGCAGCTGCTCGGGCAGGCCGGCCAGGCGCCAGGGCAGGGTGGGATCGTTGAGCACGGTGGTGGCGTCCAGCCCGATCACGCGTTCGACCGCCTGGCTCAGGAAGCCGAACTGCGCCTCGCCATCGGCCCGGCGGTGGTAGCGGAACAGCGCCAGCGGCAGGGTCTGGGCCATGTCGTGCAGTTCGCGGCGGGCGGAGGCCATGGCGTTCAGGCGCCGGCTGCGCTGCAGCAGCATCGACAGCACACCGTAGCCCAGCATCAGCACCAGGGCCCAGGCCAGCCCCCGCGCCGTGATCAGGGCGGACTCGCCTTCCAGCGGCGCCAGCACCCAGGCGGTGTAGGTGTCGGCCATCACGGGGCGCTGCACGGCCAGGTAGCGCTGCGAGCCGATGGTGACCAGGTCGGCGGTGCGCGAGCCCACGGCGGCGCTGCTGACCTGCCAGTTCTGCGAAGGCACCTGCCGCCGGTAGAGCTTCTGCTGGCTGCCCTCGGACAGGGTCAGCTTGTCGCGGATGGGGGCGTGGGTGAGCGTCCAGCGCGGCTGGTTGCTCATCACGATCACGCCGTTGCGGTCGGTGACGAAGATCAGGCGCTGGTCGCCGTCGAACAGGCGGGCCATGCCTTCCGGGTCGCGCTTGATGACCAGCACGCCGACGGCCTGGCCCTCGCGGTCGACCCGGCCGGCGAAGTAGAAGCCCGGTTGCGGGTTGACGCGCCCGACGACGAACTGCGAGCCGCTGCCCACGTCCAGGGCCTCGGTGTAGTAGCTGCGTGTCTTGTAGTTGCCGCCGATGGGATTGGGCTGGGCGTCGTAGCCGCTGTCGGCGATCACGGTGCCGTAGCGGTCCATCAGGAAGATCTCGGAGAGCTTGAAATCCTTGCTCGTGTCCTTGAGCTGCTGGCTCATCTGGCGCACGGTGGGGCGCGACAGCAGGTGGGACTGCACGCGGCTGCGGTCGGCTTCGGTGAGGCCGGCCGAACCCTCGACCTGGGTGTCGAGCAGGAAACGCTGCATGCCGTCCTCGCGGCCCAGGGCCCGGGGCAAGGCCACGAGCTGCTGGAAGCTCGAATCGAGCGTGTCGCGCAGGCTGTCCAGGCGGTGGCTGGCGTTGGCCAGGTTGTCCTCGCGGCCCTGGTCCAGTTCGTGGTTGATGTTCCAGGTCGCCCCGGCGATGACCAGCAGGGTCCACACCCCCGCCGCCCAACCCAGGATGGCGGTGCGTGCGCCACGGGCGCCCGGCGGGCGGCTGAGCGGCGCCGCACCGGCGGGGCTGCTGGGCTCTGGGGTCATGGAGGCTCCTCGTCCGTGGTTATTGTTCGCGGCGGACGGACGCCCCGCGTGGCGTCGATCAGCCGTTCAGTCGCTCATCCGTTGAGCAGGGTGTGCTCGGCCCTGGCCAGATCCTGTGGGCGCCCGGACAGCACCAGCGTGTCGCCCGCCTGGACCCGGGCCGCTGGATCGGGCGCGACCACGGCACCACCGGCGCGCCGCAGGGACACCACCGCCACCGCCTCCATCATGGGCTGCAATTCGCCGATGCTCAAGCCCGTGCAGGCCGCATCGGCGCCCAACGTGACGGATTGCAGACGCTTGAGCTCCAGTTCGTCGACCGAATCGTCGTCCGCCCCGTGGAAGTAGTCGCGCAGCAGGCCGTAGCGGGCCGAGCGCTGTTCGCGAACAAGACGCAGTACCCGGCGCATGGGCACGCCCACCAGCGC
Source organism: Candidatus Aquabacterium excrementipullorum (assembly GCA_019112875.1). Taxonomy (GTDB): domain Bacteria; phylum Pseudomonadota; class Gammaproteobacteria; order Burkholderiales; family Burkholderiaceae_C; genus Aquabacterium; species Aquabacterium excrementipullorum. Next base: position 41,163 of record DXIO01000083.1, on the reverse strand, counting down.
CAGCGCCTGCGAGGCCAGCATCAGCGAGCCCTCGATGGCCTCGGGCACCACGGCGGCGGCGCCGGCGGTCTGCAGCACGTCCAGGCCGGAATCATCGATGGTGCGGACGACGGTGGGCACGTGCGGCGCCTGTTCGTGCACCAGCGCCAGGATCTTGAGCGCGGCCGGCACGCTGGGCCAGGTGATGACCACGGCGTTGGCGCGCGACAGGCCGGCGGCCATCAGGCTCTGCAGCCGGGTGGCATCGCCGAACACCACGTTCTGGCCGGCGGCGGCGGCCTGCTGCACGCGGTCCGGGTCCAGATCCAGCGCGATGTAGGGAATGTGCTCGATCTCCAGCAGGCGCGCCAGGTTCTGGCCGCTGCGCCCGTAGCCGCAGATCAGCACGTGCTTGTCGGTGTTGATGGCCTTGGTGGCGATCTTCGTCATGGCCAGCGACTGCATCATCCAGTCGGTGGACGACAGCCGCGTCACGATGCGGTTGCTGTACATGATGATGATGGGCGTGGCCAGCATCGACAGCACCATCGAGGCCAGCAGCGGGCTCTGCGCCTGCGGGGCGATCAGGCCGTGCTCGCTGGCCAGGCTCAGCAGCACGAAGCCGAACTCGCCGGCCTGCGCCAGGTACAGGCCGGTGCGCAGCGCCACGCCGGCCTGCGCGCCGAACCAGCGCGCCAGCGAGGCCACCAGCGCGAACTTGAACAGCACGGGCAGGGTGGTCAGCAGCGCCACCAGCGCCCAGTGGTCGACCACGTGGTGCCAGTCGAGCTTCATGCCGATGGTGATGAAGAACAGGCCCAGCAGCACGTCGTGGAAGGGGCGGATGTCGGCTTCCACCTGGTGCTTGTATTCGGTCTCGGCCACCAGCATGCCGGCCACGAAGGCGCCCAGCGCCAGCGACAGGCCGAAGTGCTCGGTAAGCCAGGCCAGGCCCAGCGTGACCAGCAGCAGGTTGAGCATGAAGAGCTCTTCGCTCTTGCGCCGCGCCACCAGCGTCAGCCACCAGTGCATCACCTTCTGGCCGCCGGCCAGCAGCAGGCCCAGCAACACCGTGGCCTTGAGCGTGGCGAAGAACAGCGCGCGGGTCAGGTCGGCCGGGCCAGCGCTGAGGGTCGGGATCAGCACCAGCAGCGGCACCACGGCCAGATCCTGGAACAGCAGGATGCCCAGCACCCGCTTGCCGTGCTCGGTGTCCAGCTCCAGCCGCTCGGCCATCATCTTGACCACGATGGCGGTGGAGCTCATGGCCAGCGCGCCGCCCAGCGCGATGCTGCTCTGCCAGTTCAGGCCCCAGCCCAGCAGGCCGTTGGGATGGGCGCTGTCCTCGCCCGTCCAGCCCACCACGGCGGCCAGGCCGACATAGCCCAGCATGGTGGCCGCCATGGTCAGCAGCACCTGGCTGGAGCCCAGCCCGAACACCAGCGAGCGCATGCTCTTGAGCTTGGGCAGGTTGAACTCCAGCCCGATCACGAACATCAGGAACACCACGCCGAACTCGGCCAGGTGCTCCACGCCGGACGAATCCTTCGCCAGCGCCAGCGCATTGGGCCCGATGACCACGCCGACGACGAGGTAGCCCAACATGGGCGGCAGCTTGAACAGGCGGCACACGACCACGCCGATCACGGCGGCAAAAAGGTAGAGCAGCGTCAGGTCGAGCGTGGTGGCCATGTTGTCCCTAGAATCCTCTGATCCTACTGTGTGGTTTTGCCTTCATGTCCCTTTCGCCCCCTCCTGCCACGCCCCCCGCCGTGAATTCGCCTGCCACGCCCTCCGACGAGGTGCTCGCGGGCCTGGCGCGCCAGGCCCTGCAGATCGAAGCCCAGGCCCTGCTGGACCTGTGCACCCGCCTGGACGGTGGCGGCGCCCCCGCCGCCGCCTTCGCGCGCGCCGTGGCCCTGGTGCTGGCCTGCCAGGGCCGCGTGGTGGTGATGGGCATGGGCAAGAGCGGCCATGTCGGACGCAAGATCACGGCCACCCTGGCCTCCACCGGCACGCCGGCCATGTTCGTGCACCCGGCCGAGGCGCACCACGGCGACCTGGGCATGGTGACGCCCGGTGACGTCGTGCTGGCCATCTCCAACTCCGGCGAAAGCGAAGAGCTCACCGGGCTGTTGCCCGTGCTCAAGCGCCAGGGCGTGCCCCTGATCGCGATGACGGGCAAGCCCGACTCGGCCCTGGCCCGCCATGCCGATGTGGTGCTCGACAGCGCCGTCGCCGTCGAGGCCTGCCCGCTGAACCTGGCGCCCACGGCCAGCACCACCGCGCAGATGGCCCTGGGCGATGCCCTGGCCGTGACCCTGCTCGATGTGCGCGGCTTCAAGCCCGAGGATTTCGCCCGCTCGCACCCGGGCGGCTCGCTGGGCCGGCGCCTGCTCACCCACGTGCGCGACGTGATGCGCTCGGGCGATGCCGTGCCCGCCGTGGGCCCCGATGCCGCCTTCGGCGATCTGATGCGCGAGATGAGCGCCAAGGGCCTGGGCGCCGCCGCCATCGTCGATGCCGAGCGCCGCGTGCTGGGCATCTTCACCGACGGCGACCTGCGCCGCAAGATCGAATCCGGCGCCGACCTGCGCGCCACCACCGCCGCCCAGGTCATGACGCCCGGGCCGCGCACCATCGGCGACGAGCTGCTGGCCGCCGAGGCGGTGGCCGTGATGGAAGAGCGCCGCATCACCACCTTGCTGGTGGTCGATGCCGATGGCCGCCTGGTGGGCGCCCTCAACACCAACGACCTGATGCGCGCCAAGGTCATCTGACCGGCGAGCATCCTCAACGCTGTCCGCATGCGATCCCTCACCCCCTCCCTGCGCTTCGACGAGGCCGTGCTGGCCCCGGCCCGTGGCATCCGCGCCTGCATCTTCGACGTCGATGGCGTGCTCACCGACGGCAGCCTCTACATCAGCGAGGCCGGTGAAACGCTCAAGGCCTTCCACGCGCTCGATGGCCACGGCCTGAAGCTGCTGGCCCAGGGCGGCATCACGCCCATCGTGATCACCGGCCGTGATTCGCCTGCGGTGCGCCGCCGTTTGAAGGACCTGGGCCTGACCCACGCCGTCTTCGGCGCGCACGACAAGTTCGCCGCCGCCACGCCGCTGCTGGCCTCGCTGGGCCTGGACTGGCCGCAAGTGGCCGCCATCGGCGACGACTGGCCCGACCTGCCGCTGCTGCTGCGCGCCGGCTGGGCCTGCGCGCCGGCCAATGCCCATGCCGAGGTCCGCGCCGTGGCGCACCACGTCACCACCGCCCAGGGCGGCCATGGCGCGGCGCGTGAATGCTGCGACCTGCTGCTGCAGGCCAATGGTCGCTACGAGGCCTTGCTGCACGGCCACCTCACCACGCTGGACACCAACGTGCCCAACGCCCCGCCGGAGGGCCGCGCGTGAAGCTTTCGCGGACCCTGACGCAGGCGATCGACCAGGTGCGCTCCGCCGTGCCCATCGTGGTGCTCGGTGGGCTGGCGGCCTACACCTGGTGGCTGGTGCAGTCCGTGCCGTCCGGTGACGACGCCGCGCGTGCCGCCGTGCCGCCCTCCATCCCCGACTACGTGCTGGCCGATGGCCTGGTCGAACGCTTCGATGCCACGGGCAGGCGCATTTCCGTGCTGCGTGGCAAGACCATGAAGCACTTCCCGGAGGGCGACCGCATGGTGGTCAGCGACCTGCACGTCGTCGCCCAGGACGAGCAGGGCCAGCACGTCACCGCCCGTGCCCTGGAGGGCCTCTACCAAGGCGATGACGCCGTCGTCAACCTGCTGGGGCAGGCCCACGTGGTGGCCACGCCGGTGGCACCGAACCAGGCGCGAGGCCCGATCGTGTTCGACGGCGAAGAGTTCACGCTCTACACCGACGCGCGCCGCGTGGTGTCCAAGAAGCCCGTGCGCGTGACCAGCCCCGAAGGCGTGGTCAACGGCAGTTCGCTGGATTACGACGCGGCCACCGGCCTCACGCAGTTGGGCGGGCGCGTGTCGGGCCGGCTGCAGCAGAACCGGGCCGTGCAGCCGTGAGCGGCGCGGCACGGCCGCTGGTGTTCATCACCGGGGCGTCCAGCGGGATCGGCCAGGCGCTGGCCGCCCGCTATCTGGCGCAGGGCGCACGGCTGGCGCTGGTGGCCCGCCGGGTCGATGCCTTGCGGCACTGGGCTGATGCCCAGGGCGATGCCGCTGGGCGCGTGGCCCTCTACCAGGCCGACGTGCGTGACACCGAGGCCGTGCTGGCCGTGGCCGCGCGCTGCCTGGCCGGGCAGGGCCTGCCCGACATCGTCATCGCCAATGCGGGCGTGAGCATCGGCGTGGACCTGTCCCTGGCCGAAGACCTGCCCGTGCTGCGCGAACTGTACGAAACCAACGTGCTGGGCATGGCCGCCACCTTCCAGCCCTTCATCGAGCCCATGGCGCAGCGTGGCAGCGGCACCCTGGTGGGCGTGGCCAGCGTGGCCGCCGCCCGTGGCCTGCCTGGCCATGCGGGCTACTGCGGCACCAAGGGTGCCGTGGTGCAGATGTGCGAGACCCTGCGGGGCGAACTGCGCCCGCGCGGCATCCGGGTGGTGACCTTGACGCCGGGCTACGTCGCCACGCCGCTGACGGCGCACAACGACTACCCCATGCCCTTCCTGATGAACGCCGATGACTTCGCCGCCAGGGCGGTGCAGGCCATCGGGCGGGGCGCACGCTTCACGGTGATCCCCTGGCCCATGGGCGTGGTCTATGCCGTGCTGCGGGCGCTGCCCCGCGGGCTGTTCGATGCACTGGTGGGCTCGCAGAAGCACCGCAAGAAGCGGCGCCGGACCAGCGAGCCCGACAGTCCGGCCTGAGGGGACGGCTCAGCGCCAGCGGCCGTCGCCACCACGGCGGTCGTCGTGGTCATGGCGGTGATCATGGCGATCGTGGTGGTCATGGCGATCCCAGCGGCGCACCGGTTCGCGAACCACCACGGGGCGCGGCGCGTCCTGCACGAAATACACCGGCTGGCCGCAGGCGCCATAACGGCCGCAATACGAAGCCCATCGCTTGTAGTGGCCCGGAGGCACGTGCATGTAGATCGGTTGCTGCACCACGGCCATCGGCGTCTGCTGGATGATGACGGGCTGCGGATAGATCACGGCAGGGCGTTCTTCACCCACGATGACACGGCCATAAAAGCCGGGCTGGTTCACACCCACGCTGACGTTCACGCCCGCCTGTGCCGCGCCGTGTGCCAGGGCCAGGCCACCGACGGCGGCCAGCAGCAGTTGGCGGGAAATGGTTTTGACGTGCTTCATGTTGTCGACTCCTTCGCCTTCGAAAGGCGTTGCGTTGTGTCTCTTCAACGGCTGGCAGGCGAGCGCCGACGACAAGGATTGTGTAAGCAAATGACAAAGCTTCCGTTCAGCTGAGGGCCTCCGGCGGCCATCCTGCCAGGCAAAAAAAATGGTGCCCGAAGGCACCACTTTGTTGGTTTCTGGAAGGAAACCGGGCTGGATCAGTAGCCACCGTCGCGGCGACCGCCGCCGTAGCCGCCACCGCCGCCTTCGCGACGACCGCCACCGAAGCCACCGCCGCCGCCTTCACGACGGCCACCGCCGCCGCCGCCACCACCGAAGCCGCCTTCACTGCGACCACCGCCGCCGTAGGGGCTGCGGAAACCGCTGGGACGCTCTTCACGGGGACGGGCCACGTTGACCACGATCGAACGACCGGCCAGGGGCTGACCGTTCAGAGCGTTGATGGCAGCTTGCGCTTCGGCATCGGAGCCCATTTCGACGAAACCGAAGCCCTTGGAACGGCCGGTGTCACGGTCCATCATGACCTTGGCGGATTGCACAGCACCGTAGGCACCAAAGGCGTCCTGCAGATCCTGATCGCGGATGCTGTAGGCCAGATTGCCCACGTACAGCTTGTTGTTGCTCATGGAAAGGAGCTCCTTCTATCTAATCAACCATGTGGAGCTTTCAACCATCGGGACCCATTCCATCGAAGGCGCCGCTACCAGACACAGGCTGCCATTATGTGGTCTTTATTTGGTTTCGAATAGCACCCTTAACCTCACTTAGGGGGCCAATTGGTTCGGAAATGTCAAGCACTCAGCTGCGGTGTTGCATTTGATCGTCAAAATCACCTAGGGCTAGCCCCTAATTTTTCGAAAATGCTGTCCATGAATACCTTGATGTCGGCACAAAGCAATTTTTCAGACGATGGGATAAGGGAGAAAATTTCCATGGGGCGTTTCGATTGGTGGCAGGCGATCGTGCGGGTGCTGGGCAGCATCGAGGCGGTTCGCGATGGCCGCGCCATGTACGTGCTGCTGGCGGCCTTTGCCGCTGCCGGGCTGGCGTTCGCCACGGCTCAGGCCTCGCTGGGGCGCGGTGAAATACCGTGGGCCGTGGGGCAGGGCGCGGCGGCGCTCTTCATCGCCTTCTATGGCTCGAACGCCGCGGGCCTGCTGCTGATGGACCGTGCGCTCGGCCGGCCGCCCCGCGAGGTGCTCGATGCCGTGCAGGATGCGCTGGGCGTGGGGCACCGGGTGTTCATCACGCTGGCCGTGGTGGCGCTGGCCGCGGGCATGCTGATCGCGGTGCTGGCCGGGCTGTTCTGGCTGTGCCGCCTGCCGACCGTCGGGGCCTGGCTGTACGCGCTGGTGGTGCCGCTGACGGTGGTGGTGCTGGGCCTGGCCATGCTGGCCGGCGGGGCGGTGGTGGGGCCGCTCACGGGGCCCACGGTGTGGGCCGGGGCTTCTTCATGGCAGAGCGTGCGCCAGGTGGCGCGCTTCCTGCGCCACCACGTGCTGCACGCGGCCGTGATGATGGTGGGCCTGAGCCTGGTGACGGGCCTGGTGGGCGCGGGCAGCGGCTTCGTCGTGATGGCCGGCGGGCGACTGATGGCCGAGGCCTCGGTGTGGCTCATCGGCGTGGACGTGCCACCCGAGGTGCTGATGGTCGGCCTGTTCGGTGGCGGGCTGAGCAACATCAACGCGGGGGTGGTGCCGCCGCAGGCGCTGGGCTACATCCGTGCGGCCGCCATCGGTGGCGGCGTGGTGTTCTCGCTGGCGCTGGTCATGCCGACGCTGGTCTACCTTCGTGGCGTGTGCGAGATCTACCTGACGCTGCGCAGCCGGGATGCCGAGGACGAACTCACGCGTGGCGGCTGAAGGCTCAGAAGTGCGCGAGGTAGCCGCCGTCCACCGCCAGGGTCTGCCCGGTGATGTAGCTGGCCGCGCCGGACGCCAGGAACACCACCGCGCCGGCGATTTCCTGCGGCTGCCCCCAGCGGCCCAGTGAGGTGCGGCGCGCCAGCCAGCCGGCCACGTCCGCATCGGCCACCATGGCGGCATTGGCCTCGGTGGCGAAATAGCCGGGCGCCACGGCGTTGACCGTGATGCCGCGCGGGCCCAGCTCGGCGGCCAGTGCGCGGGTGGCGGCGTCCAGCCCGCCTTTGGCCACGGTGTAGGCCGCATCTCCCGCCCGCGAAATGGGCCCGGCGATGGAGGTGATGTTCACGATGCGCCCGCCCAGGCCGGGCTGGCGCTGTCCATCGGGCATGCGCAGGGCGGCGTCGCGCGCCAGCAGCAGCGGCGCCACCAGGTTCGTCTCCAGCAGGCGCAGGATGTCGCCGGGCGCGAAGGCCTCGAGCGGGCGGCGGTCGCGTTGCCCCACGTTGTTGACCAGGATGTGCAGCGCCCCGTGCTCGGCCTCGATGCGGGCCAGGGCCCGGGCACGGGCGGCTTCGTCGGCGATGTCGAAGGGCAGGGCGCGGGGCGGCGGCGCGCCTTGGAGCAAGGTTGGCGCGATGGCCTGCGCGGCGGCGTCGAGCAGGGCCGGATCGCGCCCGTTGAGCCACACGGTGGCTCCGGCCTGCGCCAGTGCCTGCGCCATGCACCACCCCAGGCCGCGCGCGGCGCCGGTGACCAGGGCCACGCGCCCGTCCAGCCGGAAGGGGTGAGGGGATGCGACGGCGTCCGTTGTCATGCCATGATTGTGCCTTCCACCGCCATGGCCCCGGCTTGCCGGGCCCCTCCGACACGATGAGCGCATCCCGCCGCCCGCCGGCCGATCCCTGCCCCTGTGGCCTGCCCGTGGCCTATGCCGATTGCTGTGGCCGCTACCACCCGGGCGGCACCCTGCCCTTGCAGGCCCCCACGCCGGAGGCGCTGATGCGCTCGCGTTACACGGCATTCGTCAAGGATCTGCGCCCTTACCTGGTGGAAACCTGGCATCCCACGACCCGGCCACCCGGCATCGAGCCGCCAGAGCCGGGGCTGAAATGGCTGGGCCTGACCGTGAAGGCCGCCCCCCCGCCAGCAGAGAACCGCGGCCGCGTGAGTTTCGTGGCCAAGTTCAAGATCGGCGGGCGTGCGCAACGCCTGGAGGAAACCAGCGATTTCGTGCGCGAGCAGGACCGCTGGTATTACCTGGCCGCGGTCGAAGGCAATACCTGACGCGCCTGGCGGGGCAACTCGGCGGCGTTGGGGCCAAGCCCCCCGTTTGCGGTGGCGCAAATGCCTGTGCGTTATGCATGCAATGGGCACCCCTGATCAGGGGGTGAGGGGGCTGCGCAGAGGGCTTCCCCGGGAGACAGGGCCCAGGGAAATCCTTATGGTGACGAACAAGCGCAGTACCTCCATCCGCCCTGGGCGGCATCACCATGCTGGACACGATTACCCAATCCCTGACGACGTTCTGGCAGAACCTGGATTCCACCCGCATCCTGATGCTGGTGCTGGGTGGCCTGGCCGTGAGCATCACGGCGATGGAAGGCCTGGCCATCGTCCGCCGCCACAAGAACCGCGCGGCCTATGACTGGCGCGCCTTCTGGACCACCGTGCGCATCAACGCCTGGCGCCTGGTGGTCGAGGCGATTCCCATGGGCGCCTTCCTGGGGGCTTCGCTGCCGCTGGGTGCATGGATGTACGAGCACCGCGTCTGGACGGTGCCGATGAACACCTGGTGGGGCTGGGTGGCCATGTTCTTCACCACCGAGTTCTTCTATTACTGGATGCACCGTGCCGGCCATCGCGTCCGCTGGTACTGGGCCTCGCACCAGGTTCACCACTCGGGCAACCAGTACAACCTGTCGGCGGCCTTCCGCCAGTCGATCACGGGCAAGATCACGGGCGCCTTCGTGTTCTTCGCGCCGCAATGCCTGCTGGGCTTCCCGCCCGAGGTGGTGCTGTTCTCGTATGCGATGAACCTGGTCTACCAGTTCTGGATCCACACCGACCTGGTGCCCAAGCTGGGCTGGCTGGAAGGTATCCTGAACACGCCGTCGGCCCACCGCGTGCACCACGCGGCCAACGTCGAGTACCTGGACGCCAACTACGGCGGCACCATCCTGCTGTTCGATCGCCTGTTCGGTACCTACGTGCCCGAGAAGGACGAGGTGCCCATCCGCTACGGCCTGGTCAAGCAGGTGACGACCTACAGCGCGCTCAAGATCTGCCTGCACGAATGGTTCAGCATCGGGCGTGACGTGCTGCGTGCCCGCAGCCTGAAGGATGCGCTGGGCTACATGTTCATGCCGCCAGGCTGGGCGCCGAACGGCAAGGGTCTGACGACCGAGCAGCTGCGGGCCCACATGAAGGCGCTGACGGGCTCGCCCACGGGCGTGCCGCCCGAGGCCTTGCTCGATGGCAAGCTGGCGGCGGTCGTGGCGGCAGAGAAGGGCGGCGCCTCGGCGTCGGTCAGCCCGTCGCACGCTCCAGCGCGCTGAGCCAGTGCATGGCGTAGGCCCGGTCCGCGCCGCACATCTCTTGCGAAGGTTTCAGAGAGCCGCACACGGCTGGGCGTTCGGGCTGGCCGAACAGGCGGCAGCGCAGCGCTTCATCCAGATGTGGGCAGGGCATGCCCGCCGGCTTGCCGTGAGGCAAGCCCGGCATCGGTGAGCTGATGGAGGGGGCGGTGCAGCAGGCGCCACAGCCCGGTCGGCAGTGCATGGGCGGCCATTGTGCCGTGCGCGTGGCCCACTGGGGGCCCATGCGTGTGGCTTTTGTCAGCCGCGCTGGCCGTCCGTGCGGCGGCGCATGCGGGTGCGCAGGCCGAGCGCCACCAGGCCGGCACCCATCAGGGCCCAGCTGGAGGGCTCGGGCACGGCGCCCACCACGAGGCTGGATTCGTCATAGGCCATGGCGCTGCCCAGCAGGGTGATGCTGCCGTCGTCCTCGAAACGCAGGTGCGCCCAGCCGAGGCCTGTCCAGGGTTGGTCGCCCAGATTACCGGAGCGGATGCGCGCACCCACCCAGAACTCGTCGTTGTCGAAGATCAGGGTGGAGGGCCAGCCTTGCGTGCCCGACGGACTGGCATTGGTGGCGCCGACCAGCGCTGTGTAGGTGCCGGCTTCGAACAGCGCATTGCTCAGCTGGGCGCCTTCGTGAACGATGTACAGATCGGCTGCGGAGTCGAGCGTGTACTGGTTGCCGGTGAGGGTGCGCCATGCCACCGTCGGGATGGCGGTGGTGGTGGTGTCGACCGTGGCATAGAGGTAGGTGACGTCGGTGTTGGCTTCGTCCTGATACAAGCCGAAGTTCAAGGCGGTGTTGCTGCCTTGCACCTCCCAGTGCCCGGCGCTCACGCTGGCCTGGGCTTGTGGGACGGAGAGGACGCAGGCCAGCGCGAGGCCTGCCGTGATGGCTTTCTTCATGGTCGTACCCTGGTTGTGGTGATGAATGGCAAGCGTACAAAAGCCGGGCGGTCTTGGTCATCAGGTGAAGGCCTGGGCCCGGTGTAAAACCCTCAAACAGAGGGCCGGCTGTTCCACGTGAAACAACAGCCTGGCGCCTTCCCTGGGCGCATCCGCCCACATGAATGCTGGGGAAACGTGCAGTGGCCCCTGGTGATCGGACAGCCCCTCCGGGATAATCCGGGCTGTGCGCGGCCCTGGGGCCGCGTCGTCACTTGTTGATGGTGTTGCGATGATCTACCCCAAAGAATTCGATGTGATCGTGGTCGGTGGCGGCCATGCAGGCACGGAGGCCGCCTTGGCCGCCGCACGCATGGGCTGCGCCACCTTGCTGTTGACCCACAACATCGAGACGCTGGGGCAGATGAGCTGCAACCCCTCCATCGGGGGCATCGGCAAGGGCCACCTCGTCAAGGAGGTGGATGCGCTGGGCGGGGCCATGGCCGCCGCGACCGATGAGGGTGGCATCCAGTTCCGCATCCTCAACTCCAGCAAGGGGCCGGCTGTACGGGCCACCCGGGCTCAGGCCGACCGCATCCTGTACAAGGCCGCCATCCGCCGTAGGCTGGAGAACCAGCCCAACCTGTGGATCTTCCAGCAGGCCGTGGACGACCTGATGGTCGAGGGCGACCGGGTGACCGGGGCCGTGACCCAGGTGGGCGTGCGCTTTCGGGCCCGCACCGTGGTGCTCACGGCTGGCACTTTCCTGGACGGCAAGATCCACGTGGGCCTGCAGAACTACAGCGCCGGCCGCGCCGGTGATCCGCCGGCGGTGAGCCTGTCTGGCCGCCTGAAGGAGCTCAAGCTGCCGCAGGGCCGGCTCAAGACGGGTACGCCGCCGCGCATCGACGGGCGCAGCATCGATTTCAGCAAGCTGTCCGAGCAGCCAGGCGATGGTGTTGGGCTGGTGGGGCAGTGGGGCGAGTCTGCGCCGACCGGTCCGGAGGTGCCCGTGTTCAGCTTCCTGGGCACGCCTGAGCAGCATCCGCGCCAGTTGCCGTGCTGGATCACCCACACCAACGAACGCACGCACGAGATCATTCGTTCCGGCTTTGACCGCAGCCCGATGTTCACCGGCGTGATCGAAGGGGTGGGGCCGCGTTACTGCCCGAGCATCGAAGACAAGGTCAACCGCTTCGCCGACAAGGATTCGCACCAGATTTTCCTGGAGCCCGAAGGCCTGACCACCAACGAGTTCTACCCCAACGGCATCAGCACCTCCTTGCCCTTCGACATCCAGCTGGCGGCGCTGCAGTCCATGCCGGGGCTGGAGCAGGCCTATGTGTTGCGCCCCGGTTATGCCATCGAGTACGACTACTTCGATCCGCGCGAGCTCAAGGCCACCTTCGAGAGCCGGGCCATTGGCGGCCTGTTCTTCGCCGGGCAGATCAACGGCACCACAGGCTATGAAGAGGCGGCGGCCCAGGGTCTGTACGCGGGCGTCAACGCCGGCCTGCAGGCGCAAGGGCGGGAGCCCTTCACCCTGCGCCGTGACCAGGCTTACCTGGGCGTGCTGGTGGACGACCTGATCACCAAAGGCGTGACCGAACCCTACCGCATGTTCACCAGCCGGGCCGAGTTCCGTCTGCAGCTGCGCGAAGACAATGCCGATCTGCGGCTCACCGAACTGGGCCGGCAGATCGGCCTGGTGGACGACGCACGCTGGGCACAGTTCAACCGCAAGCGCGACGCTGTTTCACGTGAAACAGAGCGACTGCGTGCCACCTGGGTGCGGCCGGCCACACTCCCCTCGGCCGAGGCCGAGCGGCTGGTCGGCAAGGCGCTGGAGCATGAATACAGCCTGGCAGACCTGCTGCGTCGCCCGGGGGTCACCTTCGACACGCTGGAAGAAGTCGCGCGCATTGCTGGCGCGAAGCCCAACACCAAGCCCACGATCAAGCCCCAAGTCAAGCAGGGCAGCCCGACTGTTTCAGACGATGTTTCACGTGAAACCACCGCACCATCGCGCACCGGTCTGCAGCAGGACCTTGGTTCCTCGCTGGCCGATGCCGTGATCGAGCAGGTGGAGATCAGCATCAAGTACGCCGGCTACATCGACAAGCAGAACGACGAGGTACAGCGCGCTGCCTACTACGAGCACCTCAAATTGCCAGATGAGCTGGACTACACCCAGGTGTCGGCCCTCAGCCATGAAGTGCGCCAGAAGCTGCAACGCCACCGCCCCGAAACCCTGGGTCAGGCTTCGCGCCTTTCGGGCATCACGCCGGCGGCCATCTCGCTGCTGTTGATCCACCTGAAGAAGGGCCGCTTCAAGGGCTTCGACGGCCGGGCCGTGAACGACGAGGCCGAAGCCGGCCAAGGCGCGAAGGGTGCTGCCGCATGAAGTCGCCGATGTCGCGTGGTGCGCCAGCTCGTGGCGCAGGGGGCAGGGCGGCCGGCGTGGGGCACGCGCCACGGCCGGCCGGCGGCGTCAAAAAGCCGGCGCCCGTCCATGAGGCCTGGGCGCCCGAGGCCTGGGCGGAGCGCATCCCGGCCGTGCTGGCCAGCGTGGGGCTGACGGCATCGGACGCCCAGGTGCAGGCCCTGGCCCGCTACATGGCCTTGCTGCAACGCTGGAACGCCACCTACAACCTGACCGCATTGCGCAGCCCCGAAGACATGCTCAGCCACCATCTGGCCGATTGCCTGGTCGTGGTCGAGCCGCTGCGCCAGCACCTGGGGCTGAACTCCGCGCAGGCCCAGGCCGTGCCGCCCCGCTTCAAGCTGCTGGACGTGGGCAGCGGCGGGGGACTGCCCGGCGTGGTGCTGGCCATCCTGTGCCCGGCCATCGCCGTGAGCTGCGTGGACACGGTGGGCAAGAAGGCGGCCTTCATCCGCCAGGTGGGCGCCGAACTGGGCCTGGGCAACCTGCGGGCCGAGCATGCCCGGGTGGAACAGCTGCCCGGGCAGTTCGACGTGGTGGCTTCGCGCGCCTTCGCCTCGCTGCCGGATTTCACATCCTGGACGCGGGAGCGCCTGAACCCGGCTGGCGGTGTCTGGATGGCGATGAAGGGCAAGCACCCCGAGGACGAACTGCAGGCCCTGCCGGCCTTCGTGAAGGTGCTGCGCACCGAGGCGCTGAGCGTGCCGGGGCTGGACGCCGAGCGCTGCATCGTCTGGATGACGGCCATCCCTTGAATGGGGTGCATGGACCAGGGTTAACGGTAGTTGTTCAGTCGAGCGGCCGGCTGCTAACCTGAGTCATGCTTTGTCGTACACGGCATCGCATCGTCAGCAAGTCCAAGTACTCCACTGAGGAGAACCCACATGAAGTTCAACGTCAAGTCGCTGGTGGCCGCTTCCATCATCGCCACCGCCGGTCTGGCTCAGGCCGGCACCATCACCGCGCTGCCCGGCGAAACGCACCAGGGCCTGACCCTGGTGGGCGGCAACGCCGTCCTGTCTTTCAGCTCCAGCCTGGTCACGGCCCTGAACGTGGGCAAGGTGGTCTTCACCTCGGTGGCCCCCGCCGCGGTGAACGAGGTCTACACCGCCCAGCCGCCCTTCGGCTCCGTGCGCACGGGTGTGACCGCCAACGCCCCCCTGAGCTTCATGACGGTGGACGACACCACCGGTGACGTGCTGGCCGCAGGCTCGCGCGGCGGCGCCACCCTCACCATCGCGCCGCTGGCGGGCGTGTCCACAGGCGGCTCGATCACGGTGGCGAACCTGAGCGTCGACCTCACCCAGAAGCGCGTGTACGCCGACCTCACCGGCAACTTCTCAGGCGTGTCGGGTGCCTCTGCCACCACGCTGCAGAACTTCTACCTCTGGGACTTCGCCAGCCTGACCGGCCCGACCAACGTGCAGGTGGGCGCGGGCAGCTACACCAACGTGATCTCCGGCCTGAAGATCACCCAGGCCGGCCTGAACAACTTCGCCTCGGCGCTGGGCCTGATCGACCTGGGCCTGAGCACGATCAAGGGCGTGTCCGACTACGGCTCCATCACCTCCACCATCGTCGCGCAAGGCACGCTGGTGATGCCCTCGGTGCCCGAGCCTGGCACCTGGGCCATGATGGGCCTGGGCTTCGCGGGCATGGCGCTGGCCGCCCGCCGCCGTCGCCGCGCGGACTGAGCGCAGCCTGCCATGCGGCGCCTGTCACGGCGCCGCAACGAAGCCGCCTGCTGGCATCCCAGCGGCGGCTTTTTTGTGCCTGCCGCAGGGCCGATCGGGCCTGTCCCGGCTGCCCAGCCGCAAGGCCAGCCGCCATAATCCAGGCATGCCGCACATCTTCTGCATTGCCAACCAAAAGGGCGGGGTCGGCAAGACCACCACCACCGTCAACCTGGCCGCCGGCCTGGCCCAGATCGGGCAGCGGGTGCTGATCGTGGACCTGGATCCCCAGGGCAATGCGACGATGGGTTCGGGCGTGGACAAGCGCACGCTGGCGCACACGGTGTACGACGTGCTGCTGGAGGACGTGTCCATCGCCGAGGCGCGCCAGCCCAGCCCCAAGGGCGGCTACGACGTGCTGGGCGCCAACCGCGAGCTGTCGGGCGCCGAGATCGAGCTGGTCAATCTGGAGCGCCGCGATCGCCGTCTGAAAACCGCGATCGAGACGGCCGCCAACGACTACGACTTCGTGCTGATCGACTGCCCGCCCAGCTTGAGCCTGCTCACGCTGAACGGCCTGACCTGCGCGCATGGCGTGATCGTGCCGATGCAGTGCGAGTACTTCGCGCTCGAAGGCCTCACCGACCTCGTCAACACCGTCAAGCAGGTGCATGCCAACCTCAACCGCGAGCTGCAGCTGATCGGGCTGCTGCGCGTGATGTTCGATCCGCGCATCACCTTGCAGCAGCAGGTGAGCGACCAGCTCAAGGGCCACTTCGGCGACAAGGTGTTCAACACCGTGATCCCGCGCAACGTGCGCCTGGCCGAGGCGCCCAGCCACGGCATGCCGGGCGTGGTGTTCGATCGCAGCAGCAAGGGCGCTCAGGCCTTCATCGAGTTCGCGCAGGAGCTGGTCGAGCGCGTCAAGGGCGGCAAGCTGAAGTAAGGGCGAGGCTCAGCCGGCGGCCGTGAGGCGCCGCATGTGCTCGTCCAGGCAATCGAGCAGGTTGCTCACGTCCAGCGGCTTGGTCAGGTAGGCCTCGAAGCCGCGTGCCTTGGCCGCGTGGATCTGGTCGGGCATGGCATCGGCCGACAAGGCCACGCGCGGGATGGTGGACAGGCGCTCGTCCTTGTCCAGCTCGGTGACCACGTCGAAGCCGGTCATGTCGCCCAGGTGCATGTCCAGCAGCAGCAGATCCGGGAAGGTCTCCCGGGCCAGCGCCAGGGCCTGCGTGCCGCTCACGGCCACCAGCAGCGTCCATTCGGGGCGCAGCGCCAGGATCTGCTCGACCAGCATCACGTTGACGTCGTTGTCCTCAGCGTAGAGCAGGGTGGCGGTGCGCTGCGCGGGCACGGGCTCGTCCGGCGTGCGGGCGGGCGGCAGCGCGGGCGTGGCGGGCAGGGCGCTGGCCAGGCTGATGCACACGGTGGTGCCGCGGCCCTTGTGGCTGGTGAGCTTGATGCCGCCCTCCATCAGCTCCAGCAGCTTGCGCACGATCACCAGGCCGATGCCCGTGCCTTCCACGCCGCTGGCCTCGACGCCCAGGCGGTTGAAGGGCTCGAAGAGGTGGCGCTGCTGCTCCTCGCTCATGCCGATGCCGTTGTCGCTGACGTCCAGGTGCACATCGGCGCCCTGCGCGCGCGCCTTGACCTGCACCGTGCCGCCGCTGCGGTTGTACTTGATGGCGTTGCTCAGCAGATTGACCAGGACCTGGCGCAGGCGCACGCGGTCGCCCCGCACGTACAGGTCGGTGGCCACCTCGACGGGCAGCAGGCGCACGTCGGCGGCGTGGGCGCTTTCCTCGACCATGTTCAGGGCCTCGTCGGCCAGGGCCCGCAGGTTCAGCGATTCGATGGACAGCGGCAGGCTGCCGGCCTCGATGCGCGAGAGATCGAGCACGTCGTTGATCACGGCCTGCAGGTGGGCGCCGGCCTCTTCGATCAGGCCCACGCGGCGGCGCTGCTCGTCGTCCATCGGGCGCTGGGTGTCCATGCGCAGCAGCTGGGCGAAGCCGATCACGGCGTTGAGCGGCGTGCGCAACTCGTGGCTCATGCGCGAGAGGAACTCGCTCTTGGCCTGGTTGGCGCGCTCGGCGGCCTGGGCGTTGACCAGGGCCTCCTGGTAGAGCTTCTGCTCGGTGATGTCGGTCATCACGCCGTACCACTGCGTGGTGCCGTCGGGCATGCGGCGGGGCATGCTGCGCGCGGCCACCCAGCGCTGCCCGCGCGTGGGCAGCAGCACGCGGTACTCGTGCTGGATGGGCGTGAGGTGGCGGTGGCTGTACTCGGCGTCGGCGGCCAGGCGGTGCACGTCTTCCGGGTGGATGCGCTGGGCCAGCAGCGTGGCGTCCTGGCGCAGGGTGACCAGGTCCAGCTCGAACATGGTGCTCATGCTCTCGCTGAGGTAGGGCAGGCTCTGGCGGCCCTGCTGATCGACCTTGTAGACGAACAGCGCGATCGGCATGTGGGCGCTCAGCCCGGCCAGCATCTCGTCGCGCTGGCGCAGGTCGGCCTCGAAGCGCTTGCGCTCGGAGATGTCGTTGACCACGCCCAGCAGGCCGGTCACGCGGCCCTCGGCATCGCTCAGCGGGGCCACGTGGATGGCGCACCACACGGTGCTGCCGTCGCCGCGCAGGTAGCGCTTGTCCATGCGGAAGCTGGGCAGCAGGCCGGCGCGCAGCTGATCGAGCAGGACGTTGTTGACGCCCAGGTCGTCGGGGTGGGTGATCTCGCTGAAGTGGCAGCCGATCAAGGCCTCGCGGCTGCGGCCGAAGATGGCGCAGGTGCGGTCGTTGACCATGGTCATGCGGCCTTCCAGCGTCGAGATGACCTGGCCCGAGGCGCTCAGCTCGAAGCTGGCGCGGTAGCGGTCGGCCTCGGCGCGGGCGGCCTGCAGTTCGGCGCGCAAGGCGGCGTTCTCGTCGGCCGTGGCGGGCGACGAGGGCGCTGCGGGAGAAGACATCTCGGACATGGGCCAGACTTTATCGGACGCTGCCCAGCCCGTTACGGGGCAGGGTCGAGGTCATCGGGCCGAAAGCGGTTTTTTGTGTTGTTTGAAACGCGGCCATGGTGGGCAATGCTGACGCGTTCTGCTGTGTGAACGCATTCCCCCATCAAACACCAGCCCGCCAGCGGCGTCAAGCCAGACAAACATGTGGCGTGGCGTGCGGCCAAAGCCCCTGGCGCCGGGCCGTGATCGCCGCGCTCAGGCCGGCACGTGCGAGGGCGGGGCCGCCGGCCGGATCTTCAGCGTCAGGGGCGACGGGCCCATCGTGAAGGCCATGGTTTCCCGCACCGCGCCGCCATCCTGCGCGCGCACCTCTTCGATGTCGAAGGCCGACAGCAGCAGGGCCATGGCCATCTTGATCTCCAGCAGCGCCAGGTAGCGGCCGGGGCAGATGCGCGGGCCGCTGCCGAAGGGCACCGAGAGGTTCTTGGCGGGGTTCACATCGGCCAGCCAGCGCTCGGGGCGGAACTCGGCGGCGTGGTCCACGTGCTGCTCGCTGACGCTGTCGTGGCGCAACACGTTCCACACCAGGGTGCCGGCGGGCACGGCCACGTCGCCGATCACCATGTCGCGCAGGGCCTCGACGGGCATGAAGGGCGCCACGGGCTTGAGGCGCATGGTCTCGTGCGCGCAGGCCTCCAGGTAGTCCAGCGAGTCCATCAGTTCGGGGGTGAAGTCGGCCAGGCCGTTGGGCGCGGCGGCGCGCACTTCGTCGCGTGCGCGGGCCAGCACCTGCGGGTGGGTGTGCAGCAGCCAGATCATCCAGGCCAGGGTGTTGGCGGTGGTGTCCTCACCGGCCAGCAGCATGGTCAGCACATTGCCGTTGACGTCGTCGTCGTTGACGCCGCTGCCGTCCTGCTCGGCGGCCAGCAGGAAGGCCTCCAGCAGGTTGGGCGGGTTCTCGCGGCGGGCCGGATCCTGGCGCAGGCGCTCGCGGGCGCTGGCCATGAAGCCGGCGATGGCCTCGTGCAGCGCGGCCACGCTGCGGTCCACGGCGTGGTCCGAGGGCAGCTTGAAGACGCGCCAGTAGGGCAGCACGCTGAACAGGCGGTTGAACAGGGCGGGGAAGATGACATCGAGGTGGCGCTGGATCACGTCGCCCTCGGCCTCCAGGGTGTTG
The DNA here is from genome assembly GCA_019112875.1 of Candidatus Aquabacterium excrementipullorum. GTDB lineage: Bacteria > Pseudomonadota > Gammaproteobacteria > Burkholderiales > Burkholderiaceae_C > Aquabacterium > Aquabacterium excrementipullorum. Next base: position 22,332 of record DXIO01000083.1, on the reverse strand, counting down.
ACCTCCTGCCCGAAGGCCAGGCCGGTGATGGTGTCCACCGTGTAGCGCATCAGGTCGGCCTGCAGGTCGATGGGCGTGCCCTGGGTGGCGGCGCGCTGCCAGCGCGTCTGCAGGCGCTGCAGCACGCGCAGCATGGCCGGGAAGTAGGCACGCACGCGCTGCGGGGTGAAGCCGGCCATCACCATGCGGCGCTGGCGCTGCCAGGTGTCGCCCTCGGCGTTGAAGAGGCCGGGTTTGAGGCGCAGGTCGCGCATCTCGCGCTCCAGGCGCTGCGAGCGGCTGAAGTCGTGCGGACGCGCCCGCATGATCTGGTGCGACAGGGCGTGGTCGGCCACCACCAGGATGGGCGTGCCCATGAAGTTCACCAGGAAGCAGGCGCCGTGTTCCCGGGCCAGGGCCTCCATGTCCTGGTGCACATGCGGGCGGTCGAACTGCAGGGCGTTGCCGACCAGGGGCCAGGGCTTGGGACCGGGCAGCTCATCCAGGCGTCGCAAACGTGCCGAAAGTGTGGTGCCGTGTTCCGTCATGCCCGTCTCCTGCTCAACGTTGGGTGCGTTCTGTTCTGAAACTGAATATTATTCAGGTATTGACGCCGTGGCAACTCGTTTGCGGCTCGCTTACTGCTCAGTTTTGCTTTTCGACCATGGCCCGACCTCGCCAGACCACCGCCGCCCAGCAGAAAACCATGCGCAAGGCCCCCGTGCAGGGCCGTGCGCTGCACACCGTGCGGATGATTTATCAAGCCACTGCTCAGATCATTGAGAACGAAGGGCTGGCCGCGCTCAGCACCAACAAGATCGCGCGCTTGGCGGGGTTCTCGGTGGGCACGCTCTACCAGTACTTCCCGAGCAAGGAGGCGGTGTTGCACGCGATGATCGCGGACGAGCGCCAGCGCGTGATGAACGAGATGCAGGCCGTGCTGCTGGAGGTGGCGGCCGGGCGGCAGGAGCCACTGGAGGGTTTGCGACTGCGGATCCGAGCGCTGATCCAGGCTTTCGGGCTGGGCAACGCGCTGAACCGCGCCATCGTGAAGCTGGCCTGGCAGATGGACCATGTGGACACGGTGGCGCAGGCGCAGCGCGAGGGGGCCGAGCACATCGCCATCGCGTGGGCGCAGGTGCAGGCGCGCGAGCCGGGGCTGCGGGCGCCGACGCCGGCCTTGCTGTTCGTGGCGACGCGGGCGGTGATCGGCACGATCCGCGCGGCGTCGCTGGAGAACTCGCCGCTGTTGGGCACGCAGGCGTTCGAGGATGAGCTCGTGCGCATGGTCTGGGAGTTGATTCGGGAGCACTGACTGGTTTTGAGCTTGGGTTCGGTGGCTGGGTGGGCGTTCTCCGGCCCACGCTCGCGGGGCCGCACCGCGCGCTGCCTCGTTGGCCGCCTGAACACCGGCCAGGCGGGGCACCGGCAGGACGCCGCGAATGGGGCCTGCGCCCGCCCACCCAGCCACCGAACCCCCGAACCAGCCAGCGCGTGGGGTGGGGGAAGGAGAAGAGGCGAACCGTTGGGTTCGCCTCTTCTCCTTTTGGCGTCTAGCGGAGTGGGGGCGATGGGTGCCTGCGAAGGCCCCATTCGCGGTGTCATGGCTGGTGGCAAGCTTGGCCGGTCTTGACGAGGTGAGGGTGGCCATGCGCGGTGCGGCCCCGCGAGCGTGGGCCGAGAGCAGGCACCCATCGCCCCCGCTCCGTCGCTCCCCCCGCCCCAAGGGGTTTGTTACCATCGCTCTCCGCGCGCGCGCACGTTGCGCCCCATCTCCCGACACACCACTCTCATGGCCACCAAGAAAACCAAGGGCCTCGGCCTCGGCCTGGAGGCCCTGCTGGGCCCCAAGGTCAGCGACACCCCCGCGGCCGAAGCCGTGCCCGGCGCGCCCACCACCCTGCGCCTGGACCTGATGCAGGCCGGCAAGTACCAGCCGCGCACGCGCATGGACGAGGGCTCGCTGTACGAACTGGCCGAGAGCATCCGCTCCCAGGGCATCATGCAGCCGATCCTGGTGCGCCCCATCGGCAGCGGACGCTACGAGATCATCGCCGGCGAACGCCGCTCGCGCGCCGCCAAGCTGGCTGGGCTCACCGAAGTGCCCGTGCTGGTCAAGGAGGTGCCCGACGAGGCCGCCGCCGTGATGGCCCTGATCGAGAACATCCAGCGCGAAGACCTGAACCCGCTCGAAGAGGCCCAGGGCCTGCAGCGCCTGACGCAGGAGTTCGGCCTCACGCATGAGCAGGCCGCCCAGGCCGTGGGCCGCTCGCGCAGCGCCGCCAGCAACCTGCTGCGCCTGCTGAACCTGGCCGAACCCGTGCAGGCCATGCTGATGGCCGGCGACATCGACATGGGCCACGCCCGCGCGCTGCTGCCGCTGGACAAGGCCGTGCAGATCACCACCGCGCACGAGATCGCGGGCAAGAAGCTCAATGTGCGCGACGCCGAAAAGCTCGTCGCCAAGGTGAACGGGGCAGGGCGCCAGACGCCGCTGCTGCGCGTCAAGCAGGACAAATCCCGCGACGTGCTGCGCCTGGAAGAAGAGCTCTCCGACCTGCTCACCGCGCAGGTGGAGATCAACGTGAAGCGCCGCACCAAGCGCGGCGAGCAGGGCGAGGTGACGATCCAGTTCGGCTCGCTCGACGAGCTCAACGGCCTGATCGACAAGCTGCGCGGCCCGCAAGGCTGAGCGCCGCATTGACGCATGCTGGCGCTGCCCGCCGTGATGCGGACTCAACCGATGTGTGTTGGACCATGGGCCGCCTGCTGAGCCGATCTTGGCCGCTGCCGGCCCTGCTGACCTGGGTGCTGGCCTGGGCCCTGTGCAAGGCCCTGGCCAGCGCAGGCGCGCCCTATTGGGCGGTGCTGACGTTGCCGGCGGCGCTGGGCGTGGTGCTGGCCCAGTGGCCCGCGGTGGCGGCCACGCGCTGGCGCGCCATCTTCGTGGCGGCGGGCTTTCCGGTGTCGGCCGTGGTGACGGGCCTGCAGCAGGCCGGCGTGGCCGGCATGATGGCGCCCGGATCGTGGGTGTGGCTGCTGCCGCTGGGCCTGCTGCTGCTGGCCTATCCGATGCGGGCCTGGCGCGATGCGCCGCTGTTTCCCACGCCCATGGGGGCGTTGGCCGAACTGGCGCGCCATGCGCCTTTGAAGCCGGGCGCGCTGGTGCTGGATGCCGGCTGCGGCCTGGGCGCGGGCCTGCGCGAGCTGCGCGCCGCCTATCCGCAGGCGGCGCTGCATGGCACCGAATGGAGCTGGCCGCTGGCGCTGGCCTGCCGTCTGCGCTGCCCGTGGGCGCGCGTGCGCCGGGGTGACATGTGGGCTCAGTCCTGGAGCAGCTTCGACCTGGTCTACCTGTTCCAGCGTCCCGAATCCATGCCACAGGCGATCGAGAAGGCCCGGCGCGAGTTGAAGGCCGGCGCCTGGCTGGTGAGCCTGGAATTCGAAGCCGTGGGCCTGACGCCCGTGGCCCGCATCGCCTTGACCCCGGCGCGGAGTGTCTGGGTGTACCGGCTACACTGACTTGGTATGTCTGCCTTCACCTCCGAGGATTTCCGCGCCGCGCTGGGCCAGTTCGCCACTGGCGTCACCATCGTGACCACGATGGACGAGCAGGGCCACAAGGTCGGCCTCACGGCCAACTCCTTCAACTCCGTGTCCTTGTCGCCGCCGCTGGTGCTGTGGAGCCTGGCCCGGACCTCGGGCTCGCTGGCCGCGATGAGCGCGTGCAAGGGCTATGTGATCAACGTGCTGGCGGCCGATCAGCGCGTGCTGGCCGAGCGGTTCGCGCGCAAGGGGATCGACCGGTTCGAGGGCGTGGCCTGGCGGGCTGGGTTCGGCGGGTCGCCGCTGATCGATGGGGCGGTGGCCAGTTTCGAATGCGTGAACCGCAGTCAGCATGAGGCGGGGGATCACATCATCTTCGTTGGTGAGGTGACGCATTGCCGGCGTCGGGTGGGGGCTGAGCCATTGGTCTTCCATGGCGGGCGGTTCTTCACGGGGTTGGCGGTTTAAGGGCTGCTTTTTCCTTTGCCTGCTTGGGTCTGGCGCTTTGGCGTGAGAGCGCGGGGCGGGGGCTGAGCCGGCATCCGGCCAGGCTTCATTCGGGTGGTCCCGCCTTCGGCGGGACTTCCCTGTGGTGCTCGCGGTGAGGTGGCGCTGCCCAACTCACTGCGCGCCCTTCAGGCGCTCCGTTCAAACAAGGGCAGCGAGTCAGTTGACGAAGCGCGCTGCGCGCGCCCACCTCACCACTGCGCTCCTCGGCACCCTCAAGGCGCCCGGCCGGATGCCGGCTCAGCCCTCTTGGTGCCCCGCTCGCCGCATGCGACGGAAAGCTCAGCTGGCCTCAGCCTCTTGCGGACTGAACGAATCCAGCAGCTTGAGCAAGCGCGCCACATCCAGCGGCTTCGTGAGGTAATCCAGGAACCCGCGTTCCTTCGCCGCCCGCAGCTGATCGGGCATCACGTCCGCCGACAGCGCCACCTTCGGTAGCCCCATCGTGTGCGCGTGCTGCGCCAGCGTGTCCGCCACATCCAGCCCCGTCATGTCACCCAGGTGCATGTCCAGCAGCAGCAAGTCAGGGGGCGAGGCCATGGCCATCTCGATGGCTTCCGCGCCGCTCAGGGCCACGTCCAGGTGCCAGTTCGGCCGCATGCGCATCACCTGCCGCACCAGCTCCACATTGACCACGTTGTCCTCGGCGTAGAGCACCGTCAGGTTCTCGTCGGGCTCCAGGCCGCCCAACGCGGCCAGTTCGCCGAACCCGCTGCGCACCCCGGCCCGGTCGTCATGGCGCACCGGGCTGGGCGCCCAGGGCAGGGCCACGCGGAACACCGAGCCCTGGCCCTGCACGCTGCTCACCTCGATGCGGCCGTGCATCAGCGCGGCCAGGCGCTGCACGATCACCAGGCCGATGCCCGTGCCTTCCACGCCCGAGCGCTCGGCGCCCAGGCGGTTGAAGGGCTCGAACAGATGGGCCTGCTGCTCGGGGCTCAGGCCCATGCCGGTGTCGTGGATGGCGATCAGCACGTGCGGCTTGAGCACCTGCACCTCGATGCGCACCTGCCCCTCGGGGCGGTTGTACTTGATCGCGTTGCTCAGCAGGTTGACCAGGATCTGGCGCAGGCGCAGTGGATCGGCCTTCACGTGCAGGTCGGGGTCGATGGGCGTCTGTTGCAGCAGCACGCCTTGCTGCTGGGCCTGCGTGCCGACCATGGTGGCGGCTTCGCGGATGACCTCGCCCACGCGCAGCGATTCGAGTGACAGCGGCAGGCTGCCGGCCTCGATGCGCGACAGGTCGAGCACGTCGGTCAGCATGGCCAGCAGGTGGGCGCCGGCCTGCTCGATGTGGCGCACCTTCTGCTTCTGCGGATCGTTGAGCGGGTGGCGCGGGTCCACGCGCAGCAGTTGCGCGAAGCCCAGCATGGCGTTCAGTGGCGTGCGCAGCTCGTGGCTCATGCGCGAGAGGAACTCGGTCTTGGCCTTGCTGGCGCGCTCGGCGGCCTGGGCGCTGAGGATGGCCTCTTGATAGCGCCTGCGCTCGGAGATGTCTTCGATGACGGAAACGAAGTGGCTTGGGCGCCCGGCCTCGTCGCGGGCCAGCACGGCGTTGAGCTGCACCCACACGTGGCCGCCACTGGGGCACAGGTAGCGCTTTTCCATCGTGTAGCGGTCCTGGTGGCCCTGCAGGGTGGCCTCCAGCAGCGCGGTGTGCACGGTCAGGTCGTCGCTGTGGGTGAAGTCCTGCACGCACAGGCCCAGCAGCTCGTGGCGCGTGCGCTGGCAGATGTCGGCGAAGCGCTGGTTCACGTCCAGCAACTGGCCATCGGTGGCGACGCGGGCGATGCCCACGCCCGCGGTCTCGAAGATCTGCTGGTAGTAGGCCTCGCTGCGCTTGAGCGTGTCCTGCGCGGCGCTCTGCGCCCGCAGCGCCTCGCGCTGGCCGCGTTCGAGCTCGATGGCGCCGACGATGCTGGCCAGCATGTCCACGGCCGGCTGCAGGGCCTGGGCCAGGTCGGTGTCGTAGCCGCCGGCGCGGTTGGCCAGGCCCAGCATGCCCACGAGCGTGCCGCCGTGGCGCAGCGGCAGGCCCAGGAAGTTCTCGATGCGCGGGTAGCCCGGCGGGGTGTGGCTGCCGCCGGACGGATCGGCTGGCGGCTGGTTGCTGACCAGCACCTGCCCTTCGGAGAGCACGCGCCCGAACAGCGTGTCCACGTCGCGGAACACCAGGCGGGCCGGCTCGACCGAGCGGATCATGGAGGCCGAGGCGCTGGCCTCCCAGTCGATGCTCTGCAGCGTGAAGACCTGCACATGGCGGCCCGAGGCGTCGTCACCCGTGGGCAGGCCGATGAAGCCCAGCGCGCTGCCGGTGTAGGCGAGCAGGTCGGGCAGCAGGGTTTCGAACAGATCGGACGATGCCGCCCCGCGCACGTAGCCGGCGCTGAGCTGTTGGACCAACTCCGTCAGGGAATGCAAGGACACTGCGGGAGGGGAACTCGGCATCTGGATCAAGACCAAGCAGCCCACCCCATGTTCACGCACCTGAATTGTTGAAAGGTGGCGCGTGCCTCTCCTGTACTGACGGACGGGGTGGTGCGTCCTGTCAGTGATTTCTACTGTCGCACAAACATGGGGGTTGCAACAAGCGCGACAGCATCTGTTTCAAGTGCTTTCAGAAGGTTTTCAGGCCACGGCCGCCGGTTGTGCGACTTCCTGCTGCACTTCGGCCGATCCGTCGACCGTCACGGTGCGGTCGCGGCCGCCATGCTTGGCCGCGTACAGTGCGCGGTCGGCCCTTTCGATGCACGTGTGCAGTGGCTCGCTCAAGGCGTAATCGGTCAGCCCGGCCGAGAAGGTGGGGCGCAGTTCGGACAGGCGCGGCACCAGCACGACCTGCTGCAGGTGCTCGCGCAGGCGCTCCAGGCCGATGGCGGCGGCGCCCGTCTGCGTGTCGTTGAGCAGCACCAGGAACTCCTCGCCGCCCCAGCGGGCGATCACGTCGGTCTCGCGCATCACCTGGGCGGCGGCCTGGGCGAAGTTGCGCAGCACCTCGTCGCCCACGTTGTGGCCGTAGGTGTCGTTGATGCGCTTGAAGAAGTCGATGTCGATGATGGCCAGGCAGAAGCGGTGGTGGCCCGAGCGGTTCAGGCGCTTCTGGTGCTGGTTGAGCACGTCCATCATGTGCCGACGGTTGTACAGGCCCGTGAGCTCGTCACGCGTGGCCAGCACCTGGATGCGGTTGAGCGCCTGGGTCAGTTCTTCCTTCTGGTTCTGCAGCTTGGCGCGCAGGTTCGAGAGCTGGGCCGCCAGCGAGGAGATGGTCGGCACGATGGCGGCCACCAGCACGAAGTGCGCGACCTCCAGGTGAATGGGGTAGTGGATGGCCTCGGACTGCGACTTGATCAGCATGGTCAGGCCCATCAGCAGCACGGTGTAGACGCCGGCCAGCTTGGCGTCGGGCGCCTTCATGTTGAAAATGCCGAACACCAGCACCAGCGCCAGCAGCATCAGCGTGGAGCCATGCACCGGGCCGGTCACGGCGTAGGCGCCAGCGATCACCGTGAGCGCCGACAGGATCTGGGGCAGGGTGAGGGCCGGGTCGGCGAAACGCTCGTTGACGCCCGAGCGCAGCACGCCGTACCAGAACAGCACGTTCAGCACGATCAGGCTGGAGAGCAGCAGGGCGTCGTTCCAGTGCATGAAACCGATGATGCAGGCATAGCCTTGCAGCGCGATGCAGATCAGGTAGACACTGGCGGCCATCAGCGAGCGGTAGATCCGCAGCCGTTGCTTGGGCTCCTTGCCCAGGAGGAGGTCGCCGGTGCGCGTGATGAAAGACGATGTCATGGGGTCCTTCCTGTGGGGGATGGCGCGACGATGGCGCACGTCATCGGCCGCTGTTCGGGATTTCGGCACAATGGATCGAAGCTGTAGCTCCCCGCATGGTTCAAAACCGTTGAACTGACCCGTCAAGGCCATGCAACCTTGGCGAATGGTTTTTCACTAACCTTGCAGGCATCGAGTCCCCACTCAAGGAAACCCCGCCATGAGCCTGCCGTCCTCACAGCGCTACACACGCACCGCCATGTTGCTGCATTGGGTGCTGGCCGTGGCCATCCTGGCCACCTTCGCCGTGGGGCTGTACGTGTCGGATTTGCCGTTTTCGCTACGCAAGTTGCAACTGATCAACTGGCACAAGTGGGCCGGCGTGACGATCCTGGCCCTGTCGGTGCTGCGCCTGCTGTGGCGCGTGACGCACCGGCCCCCGGGTTTGCCCGCGGCCATCGACCTGAACATGCCCGGCTGGCAGAAGGCGGCCTACCACGCCACCCACCACCTGCTGTACCTGCTGTTCTTCGTGGTGCCGGTGGCCGGCTGGGCCTACAGCTCGGCCAAGGGCTTCCCGGTGGTGTGGTTCGGCGTGCTGCGCCTGCCCGACCTGGTCGCCAAGAGCGATGAGCTGGCCAAGCTGCTGTGGACCGTGCACGAGTGGTCGGCCTTCGCGCTGATCGGCCTGGTGGCCCTGCACGTGGCCGCCGCGCTCAAACACCACGTGATCGACCGGGACGGCCTGCTCGAACGCATGCTGCCCCGCCGTGCCTGAACGATGATGCCCCGCAACAAGGAGAAGAACGTGAACCGTACGCCCGCCCAAGTTCGTGCCCTGCCTGCGCAGCGCAACGCCCAGCAACGCCTGCGCCTCGGCCTGATGGCGCTGGCCCTGGCCGGTGGCGCCCTGGTGGCCCTGAGCCTGCAGCCGGCCCAGGCGGCCACGCCGGCCGCCGCCGCTGCACCGGCGGCCGCCAAGCTGGTGCCCGCCGGCAGCGAGGTCACCTTCACCGCCAAGCAGCTGGGCGTGCCGCTGGACGGCCGCTTCAAGCGCTTCGATGCGCAGATCGCGCTGGATCCGAAGCAGCCGCAGACCGGCAAGGTGGCCTTCGCCATCGAGCTGGGCAGCGTCGCCATCAACCCGGAAAGCGACAGCGAGCTGGGCAAGAACCTGTGGTTCGACACGGCCAAGTTCCCCAAGGCCACCTTCACGTCCACGGCCATCAAGGGCCTGGGCGGCGGGCGCTTCGAAGCCACCGGCACGCTGAACATCAAGGGCCAGCAGCGCCCGGTGACAGTGCCCGTGACGCTGACGCAGGCCGGCGGCCAGACCACGGCCACGGGCGGCTTCACGCTCAAGCGCCTGGATTTCAAGATCGGTGAAGGCGAATGGGCCGACACCTCCGTGGTGGCCAACGAAGTGCAGGTGCGCTTCAAGCTGCTGCTGCAGGGCCTGGGCCCGCTGTGATCCCCGCTGTTCCCACTTTTTCGTCCAACAGGAAACTCACCATGAAAACGACCCCGATCCTCTCCGTTCTGACCGCTGCCGTGCTGGCCACCGCCGTGGGCGCCGCCCAGGCCGCCCCCGCGACCTACGCGCTCGACCCCACGCACACCTTCGTGACCTTCGAGGCCAAGCACTTCGGCACCTCCACCAACCGTGGCCGCTTCGACAAGAAGCACGGCACCGTGACGCTGGACAAGGAAGCCAAGACGGGCAAGGTCGAGATCACGATCGAGACCACATCGATCAACACCGGTACCGCCCCGTTCGACGGCCACCTCAAGAGCAAGGACTTCTTCAACGCCGAAGCCTTCCCGACGGCCACCTTCGTGGGTGACCAGTTCAAGTTCGACGGCGACAAGGTGGTCGAGGTCACCGGCAAGCTGACCCTGGTCGGCAAGACCCAGCCCGTGACGCTCAAGGCCAGCAACTTCAACTGCTACCAGAACCCGATGCTCAAGCGCGAGGTGTGCGGCGGCGACTTCGAGACCACCATCAAGCGCAGCGACTACGGCATCACCTATGGCCTGCCCGGCATCCCCGACGACATCAAGCTGGTGATCCAGGCCGAAGCCGTCAAGCAGTAAGCGGTCCGGTCAGGCAGGCACCTTCTGGCGGGGGTGCAGGTGGCGCAGCAGCACCGCCCGCAACTCCTCCTGCCGGAAGGGCTTGGCCAGGTGATCGTCCATGCCGGCCGCGGCGCAGCGCCGGCGGTCCTGCGGCATGGCGTTGGCCGTGAGCGCGATCACCGGCACATTGGGGCTGCCGATCGAATCCTCGTGGGCGCGCAGGCGCCGCGTGGTCTCGACCCCGTCGAGCACGGGCATCTGGCAGTCCATCAGCACCACGTCGAACTCATGCGGCCCGGGCACGAGCAGGCTCAGGGCCTGCTCGCCGTCCGTCACCAGGGTCACGTCCAGGCCCAACTGGCTCATGCCGGCCTGCGCCACCAGCGCGTTGACGGGGTTGTCCTCGACCAGCAGCACGCGGCCCTGCAGCGACATCGGCGGCAGGGGCGCTTCCGGCTCGGGCTCGCCCGTGGCCGAGGCGGGCCGTGGCACAGGCGCCTGGCTCGTGTCCACCGTGGTGGCCAGCGCGGGCTGGGTGTCCAGGTCGTCATGGCCCAGGTTGCCGGCCGTCCAGTTGGGCAGGGCCTCGGGCTTGGCGTCCTGGGCCGCCGGGGCCAGCGGCACGCCCAGCGTGAACACCGAGCCCTTGCCGGGTGCGCTCTGGCAGGTGATGTCGCCACCCATGGCGCGGGCGATCTCGCGCGAGATGGTCAGGCCCAGGCCCGTGCCCTGGTGGCGCCGGCCGAAGCTGTTGTCCAGCTGCTGGAAGGCCTCGAAGATGCGGTCGATCTGGTCGGGCGGGATGCCCACGCCGGTGTCGGCGATCTCGAAGCCGATGCGGATCTGCGCCGGGTCGTCACCCGCCGGGCCGGGGATGGGCGGCAGGCCGCCGCTCTCGACGCCGGGGCGGCGGGCCACCGTCAGGCGCACCTCGCCGCTGTCGGTGAACTTGATGGCGTTGCCCAGCAGGTTGTAGAGCACCTGGCGCAGGCGCGCCGGATCGCCCTCGACCAGGCAGGGGCGGGGCAGGCGCACGTCTTCGATCAGCGGCAGGCCCTTGCCGGCGGCGGTGACGCGTGAGAGCGCCAGCACGTCGTCGAGCACCTGGCGCACATCGAAGACGCTGCGGTCGATGGCCAGCATGCCGGCCTCGATGCGCGAGAAATCGAGCACATCGCTGATCAGCGAGAGCAGGTGCTCGCCCGAGCGCTGGATCAGGGCCGCGTGCTGGCGCGCATCGCCCAGCACGCCGGGGCGCTGCGGCAGGCGCTGCTGGATCAGCTGCGACAGGCCCAGGATGCCGTGCAGCGGCGTGCGCATCTCGTGGCTCATGGTGGCCAGGAACTGGTCCTTCACGGCGCTGTGGCGCTGGGCCAGCTTGAGCGCGTCGGCGCGCTCCTGCGCGATGCGGTCGGTGGTGAAGCGCAGCCACAGCAGCTCGCTGATGCGGCGCTCGGCGCGGCGGCTTTCGTTGAGCATGACCACGCCCAGGCTGATGATGCCCACGGCGCCGAACAGGCCGTAGGTGTCCATGCGCGTGAGCAGCATCAGCGCGGCCGGCAGCATCAGCGGCACGTTCATGGCCGCGTTGGGCGCCACGTGGGCCTGCAGGGTGAAGGTGGAGAGCGAGCCCGCCCCGATCAGCGTGGCCACGACGACGGCCACGGTGACCATGTCCTGCACCGGCATCAGCAGCACGCCTGCCAGGCCCCAGCAGGTGCCATGCAGGCCGCAGGCCATCACGAAGTTGCGCAGCCAGCGCGGGTCGTCACGGTCGTCGGCGCGGCGGTAGGCCCGGTCGTTGAGCAGGCGCACGCCACCGGCGGCCAGGCACAGCATGGCCCAGCCCAGGGCCGTGATCCAGCCCACCTGCGGGCCCATGATCACGGCCAGCGCCAGCGAGAAGGCCGAGCTCATGCCCACCATCAGCACCGTGGGGGCGTAGAGCATCCTCACCCGCTCGGCATTGATCAGGTGAACCAGCTGCGGATCGTCGGGGGACAGCCGGGATGAAGGGTGGAAAAGGGACATGAAGCGTTGAACGGCGGCCTCTCGGGCCGTCGATCAGGTATCGGCGAAAACCATACCTGCTTGAATACGGACAGTCCCCAGGCCGTGTCCGGATAAGGATGAAATCACCCGGGTTCGGGGGCCTGCTGGCGGGGCCCGAAGGCCCTCACGTGGTGGCGAGGCGACAACCGCCGCTCAGGGCATGTTGAGCCGCTCGCACACCCGCGTGGTGGCCAGCTGGAAGGCCTCGAAGTGCAGGCCGACCTGGCCGGCCACCGGCTCGAGTTCGGCCCAGACCGCCTTGGGGTTGGCGGCGCGGGCCGGGTCCAGCAGCAGCGCATCGACGGCGGCGCCGATGGTCAGCAACTGGCGCACGGTGGGGCGCTCGTACGTCCACTGGCTGGGCGCCTGGGTGCGGGTGCGCACGCCGTCGGCCACCTCGCGCGAGAGGCCCCAGGCCTTGCACAGGGCGGCGCCGAAGGCGGCATGGCTGACACCAAAGGTTTCGATTTCCAGGGCGCTGAGCACGGCCTCGTCGGGCGGCGACTGGGTGTGGCCGGCGTAGACGGAGGCGTCGTAGGCGATCAGCACGGCGCGGCCGGTTTCGGCGAACAGGCCCATGGTGTGGGCCAGCCACGGATCGACATCGAGCTGGCGGGCCACGCGGCCCATGGCCAGGCCGCGGATGCCGGCGCGGTCCCAGAGCTGCTGCAGCAGGGGTGTGGGCGGGAAGGCCCCGCGCAGGCCGATCTCGTAGGTGAGGCCGGCCACCTGCGCCATGCCCAGGTAGCGGATGGCCTCGTGCACGGTCTCGACGCGCTTGAGCAGCCCGAACAGGGCGGAATTGACGGTGCGCACGACGGCCGAGGCCAGCGCCATGTCGGTCTCGATCAGCGCGGCGATCTGGGCCATGGAGCTGTCTTCATCAGCCATCATCAGCGACAGCTTGACCAGCGTGGCGGGGCACGCGGGCAGGTCGATGTTCAGCTCCCGCAGTTTGGGGTCGATGCTCATGGGCGCAGTCTAGAGCGTTCTGGCCGCTTTTCAAATATGAAAAAAGGCGGGACTTGCCCGCCTTGCCGTGTGCATTCGTTCACGCCTCAAGCCGCGTCGGCTTCGGGGTCGTTGCTGCTGGCAGCGTCCTTGGCGGCCGGCGTCAGCACCACGGTGCGGAAGGCCGACGCGCGGGTGGCCGAGGTGCGCAGGCCCTGCTGGCGGCGGTACTCGCTGGGGGGCACGCCCTTCCAGCGGCGGAAGGCCTCGATGAAGGTGGTCACATCCGCATAGCCCAGGCGCTGCGCGATCTCGGCGTGCGTCAGGCGCGCGTTGGCCATCAGCTCGGTGGCCAGGGTGCTGCGCACTTCTTCGAGCAGGGCGCGGAAGGTGGCGCCTTCGGCCGTCAGGTGGCGGCGCAGCGTGCGCGAGGTCATGTGCATCTCGGCGGAGATCTCCTCCATGTCCGGGATGTGGCCGGGCGTGCGCAGCAGGCGGTCGCGCACGGCGGCGGCGACACCAGTGCGGCTGCTGCGCGCCTCGACCAGCTTGCGGCACATCTCCTCGCACAGGCGGGCGGTGTGCGGATCGGCCTGGGGCAGCGGCTCGTTCATGAGCGTGGCCGGGAAGATGCTGCGGTGCTGCTGGCAGCCGAAGGTCGGGCGGATGCCGATCCAGTCGGTGTAGCGGGCGGTCATGCCCGGGTCCGGCTCGTTGTGCTTCATCTCGAAGGCGGTGTAGCTCAGCGGGCGGCCAAGGATCTCGCGCTGCAGCACCGTGATGGCGGCGCGGTCGCGGTCGATGATGAACTGGCGCACATCGGGCGGCAGGTGCTCGTCCATGTGCGTGATGATGATCTGGTCACCCTCCTGCACGGCGATGTTGCGCGTGAGCGAGAAGGTCTGGTTGAGCATGCGGCGCGTCAGGTGGATCGCGTCGCCCAGCGTCGGGCTGCTCAGCACCGCGTAGCCCCACAGGCCGTAGGTGGTCAGTCGGTAGCGCTGGCCGGCTTCCAGGCCCAGCTCGGGCGGGTGGCCCAGCGTGGACAGCAGGTTGCGGATGAGCTGGATCTCCTGCGTGGCCTCGATCTCGGCCTTGGGATCGTCCAGCATCTGACGGGTGATGCCCGTCTGCTGCAGCAGGGCGTCGAGTCCGGCGCCTTTGTCCAGGCCCAGTTGGACGAGGACACGGGCAGTGGCGATTCCGCGGCGGAAATCCCACGGTGGCAGCTTGTGACTGGTGGACATGTACTTCCTTGTCTGGCCAGGACGGGGTGACTGGATTGGTGGTGCCCTGGCTCAGGCTCGATTCATTATGTCCGTAAACAAAATATGGTTGTCCGGTCAAAGAGCCTAAACCGGTAAGTTTTGTAGGACTTTCCTGTCTTTGCGTGTAATTTTTGTGCAAACACTTCCGCAGCCGCAGAATATATTCCGCACTGCGGTCATAAGTGATTGATATTGCAGCGTTTTCGGCGCTGCCGGCCTGCTCAGCGGCGCACGATGGCCAGGCCCTTGAGGTACTCGCCCTCGGGGTAGTTGATGGTCGTGGGGTGGTCGGGCGAGGCTTCCAGGCGCTTGATCAGGTAACCATCGACGTAGGCGTCCATGCCCGCGCCGGCCACGATCTTGTGGAAGAGCTCGGCCCCGATGCCGCCGGAGCATGAGTAGGTCATCAACAGGCCGCCGGGCTCCAGCAGCTTGAACGCCAGGCGGTTGATGTCCTTGTAGGCGCGCGAGGCGCGGTCCGCGTGGGCGGCGCTGGGCGCGAACTTGGGCGGGTCCAGGATGATGGCGTCGAAGCGGCGGCCCTCCTTGATGAATTGACGCAGCGCGCCGTTCACGTCGGCGTCCATCGCGGTATGGCGCGATGCGTCAAAACCGTTGAGGGTGATGTGGGCGCCGGCGCGGGCCAGGGCGGGCGCGGACGAATCGACGCTGGTCACGTGCTCGGCGCCGCCGGCCAGGGCCGCCACGCTGAAACCGCCGGTGTAGCTGTAGCAGTTCAGCGCCGTCTTCAGGCCCATCTGGCGCACCAGGTCGGCGAAGAGCTTGCGGTTGTCGCGCTGGTCCAGGTAGTAGCCGGTCTTGTGGCCCTCGGCCACATCGAGCGTGAGGCGCCAGCCGTGCTCGCGGATGGTCACCTCGGTGCTGGGCGCACCGCTGGCGGGCGTGCGCAGCCAGCCGGTCACGGGCTCCAGGCCTTCCATCTGGCGCACGCCGGAATCCGAGCGCTCGTACAAGGCCTGGCAACCGGTGGCGGCCACCAGCGCATCGGCGATGGCCTGCTTGAAGCGTTCGGTGCCGGCGCTCAGGAACTGGGCGCTCAGCAGATCGCCGTAGCGGTCCACGATCAGGCCGGGCAGCCCGTCGGCCTCGCCGTGGATCAGGCGCACGCCGTCGCTGTCGATGCCCAGCTGGCCGCGCAGGGCCAGGGCCGCCTGGATGCGGCGGGCGAAGAAGGCCTCGTCCACGCGCTCGGCCTCGTCGAAGGTCCAGGCGCGCACGCGGATCTGCGAGCTGGGGCTGAAGGCGGCCCAGGCCAGGAAGCGGCCGTCCGCCGATTCGACGCGCACGGTCTCGCCGGGATCGGCCTTGCCTTTGGCGACGGAGCCCTGGAAGACCCAGGGGTGGCGACGCAGCAGGGAGCGTTCCTTGCCGTCGCGCAGGGTGATGGTTTTCATGGGCGTGATTGTCGCCGCTGACGCCGCCGCTGTCGGGCATCGCCGACAGCCGTATCGGCGTTTGGTGACTGTTTGCGCGCGGCCGCCCCCGCTATCTTGGGGGCAAGGTGGACGGGCGAGGAGATGGACATGTACCCACGAACGACAAGGTGGTTGCCGGCCATGGTCTTCCTGGCGGGCGGGTTGGCGGCCTGTGACCGCCATGCGCCCCAGCGCGTGACCGAGACGGACGGCGGCCCCCAGTCGCTCGACCTGGCCATCGCCCGGGCCGACGAGGCCGGCATGCGCCTGACCGATGGCCGCCGGCAGGATGCCACCGAAATGCAGGCTTCGCTGCAGGATGCCGCCATCACCGCCCGGGTGAACGCCGCGCTGATGTCCGATCGCCAGCTCAGCGGCCTGCACATCGAGGTGCAGACGCAAGCCGGCATCGTCACCCTGCGTGGCAGCGCGCCCGACGCGCTGGTGATCGCCCGCGCCACCGAGCTGGCCAGCGCCGTGGAAGGCGTGAGCAGCGTGGTCAACGAGATCCGGGTATCGACAACCTGATGTGAGCGTTCACTTGCGGCGTGCGCGTGGGTGGGCTGCGTCGTAGGCCTTGGCCAGGTGTTGGAAATCCAGCCGCGTGTAGACCTGGGTGGTGGTGATGTGGGCGTGGCCCAACAGCTCCTGTACCCCTCGCAGATCGCTGCTGGATTGCAGCAGGTGGCTCGCAAAACTGTGGCGCAGCATGTGCGGGTGCACATGGGTGGGAAGGCCGGCCCGCACCGTGAGCTGCTTGAGCCGGTTGCGCAACTGGGCTGCCGTGAGCCGCGTGCCGGTGCGGCCCACGAACAAGGCGGTCTCACCCGGCGCGGCCAGATCGCCACGCACGGCCAGCCAGGCCGCCAGCGCCTTGAGCGCGGGCGTGCCCACCGGCACCTGCCGCCACTTGCTGCCCTTGCCCAGCACGTGGGCCTCGCCAGCGGAAGCATCCACCCAACCCTGGGCCTGCGGATGGGCCTGCACATCCAGCCCCAGCAATTCGGCGCTGCGCAGACCGCTGCCGTAGAGCAGCTCGACCATGCAGTGGTCGCGCGCGGCCAGCCAGGGGGCTTCGCGCTGGTCGCGCGCGGAGGCCGAGGCCGGCAGCGGCGGCGGGCTGGCGCTGGCATCGGCCAGGGCCACGGCATCGTCCACCGACAGCGCCTTGGGCAAGGGGCGCGGTGCCTTGGGCGCCTTCAGGCCATCCACCGGGTTCTGCGCGACCAGGCCCTCGCGGCCCAGCCACTTGAACAAGCCGCGCCAGGCCGAGAGCAACTGCGCCAGGCTGCGCGGGCCCAGCCCGCCGGCATGCAACCGCGCCGCCCAGCCGCGCACATGGTGCGGGCGCACATCGGCCAACCCAAGCTTGTCTCTCTCGCAATGGGCGCACAGGCGCGCGAGCGCCTCGGCATACACCTCCAGCGTGCGCTCGGCCAGGTGGCGCTGGTGGCGCTGGTAATCGAGGTAGCGGTCGATGGTGTCTTGCACGGCGTGAACACTTCTTAAACGTGAGCCATTCGGCGTCGAATCAAAGACTCAACTCGTCTGTTGTGCGGCCTAAGCTGGTGGCAATGGCATGATTATTCGTTTGCAAATCCGCGTGTCGTCAAGAGCTTTCTCAGAATGAAAATTTCCGTTGTAGGAACCGGTTATGTGGGCCTGGTCACCGGTGCGTGTCTGGCCGAGATGGGCAACGACGTGCTGTGCCTGGATGTGGACCCGCGCAAGATCGAGATCCTCGACAACGGCGGCATCCCCATCCACGAGCCCGGGCTCGATGTGGTCGTGGCGCGCAACGTGGCCGCCGGCCGCCTGCACTTCACCACCGATGTGGAGCGCGCCGTGGCGCACGGCACCATCCAGTTCATCGCCGTGGGCACGCCCCCCGATGAAGACGGCTCGGCCGACCTGCAGTACGTGCTGGCCGCGGCCCGCAACATCGGCCGCCTGATGACGGACTACAAGGTCATCGTCGACAAGAGCACGGTGCCCGTTGGCACGGCGGACAAGGTCAAGGCCGCCGTGGCCGATGAGCTGGCCAAGCGCGGCAGCGATGCCCGCTTCGCGGTGGTGTCCAACCCCGAGTTCCTGAAGGAAGGCGCGGCGGTGGATGACTTCATGCGGCCCGACCGCATCATCGTGGGCGCGGAAGACGAGCAGGCCATCCTGCTGATGCGTGCCCTGTACGCTCCCTTCCAGCGCAACCACGAGCGCCTGGTCGTGATGGACGTGCGCAGCGCCGAGCTCACCAAGTACGCCGCCAACGCCATGCTGGCCACGCGCATCAGCTTCATGAACGAGCTGGCGCTGCTGGCCGAGAAGATGGGCGCCGACATCGAGCAGGTGCGCCAGGGCATCGGCTCCGATGTGCGCATCGGCACGCACTTCCTGTACGCCGGCTGTGGCTACGGCGGCAGCTGCTTTCCCAAGGATGTGAAGGCGCTGATCAAGACAGCGGCCGGCGAAGGCCAGCACCTGAAGGTGCTGCAGGCCGTGGAAGACGCCAACGATGCGCAGAAGCTGGTGCTGGTCGACAAGATCACGCGCCGCTTCGGGCAGGATCTGAAGGGCAAGCACTTCGCGCTGTGGGGCCTGGCCTTCAAGCCCAACACCGACGACATGCGCGAGGCCACCAGCCGCGTGGTGCTCAAGGAGCTGTTCGACCGTGGGGCCACCGTCACGGCCTATGACCCGGTGGCCATGGACGAAGCCAAGCGAATCTTCGGCGACGAGCCGCGCCTGGCCTACGCCGCCAATCCCAACGCCGCGCTGGAAGGCGCCGATGCGCTGGTGATCGTGACCGAGTGGAAGGAGTTCCGCAGCCCCGATTTCGACCGCATCAAGGGCACGCTCAAGACGCCGGTGATATTCGACGGGCGCAATCTGTACAACCCCGAGCTGGTCAAGCAGACCGGGCTGGATTACCAAAGTATTGGCCGGGCGTAAAAACAGACAAGGGCCGAAAGGCCCTTGTTGCTTTTGGCGGCTTCGGCGGTGCTGTCAGGCCGAAGGGTTGGCCTGGCCTTCGCCGGCTGGCGCCAGCGACACGGGGCCCGCGGCCTTCTCGGCGGCCGCTTCGGCCGGCCGGCGGTAGGCCGCCAGCAGCGCGTCATCGAGCTTGCTGCGTGACAGGCGTTCGCGCGCATCCGCCCGGGCGGCTTCACCCAACTGTGCGCGCAACGCGGGGTTGTCGATCAGGCGGCTGACCTGGGCCAACGCCTCTTCTTCCGAGTTGTAGATCAGCCCGTTCTGGCCATGCGTGATCAGGTCGCGGTGGTAGGCCGTGTTGGCCACCACGCACGGCAGGCCCAGGGCCATGGCCCAGCCCAGCAGCACCGGGAACTCGTCGGCATCGCCCGCGGCCATGAAGATCCAGCCGGTGGACAGGCGCGCGGCAATGGCCTGCCGGTCGTTGATCTCGAAGGGGCCCACATTGGCCGCCTTCAGCCGGGCGTTGGAGATTTCGTCCGGGTGGCCGATCCAGTTGAAGCTCAGGCCCAGCTCGGCGGCGCTCATCACCACCGCTAGGCGGCAGAACAGCTCGACCGAGCGCTGGTTCTCATCCGTGTCGCCAGAGACCAGCAAGGGCCGGCGTGCCTCGTTGCGGGGGTGTTCGAAGAACTCGTCGTCGATGGCGGCCTCGACCGTCATCACCGGGCCATCCGTGATCGAAGAAATGCGCCGCGCATCGGACACGCTGCTGGCGATGATGTCGGGCTGCGCGGGGCCCAGCAGCGACATCACCGAGGCCATGGTGGATTGCAGCGGACGCAGCAGCTTGAGCGTGCGCGAGCCGTGGGGCGAGTAGTACACCTTCACTTCGCGCGGCAGCAGGCGGCCCATGCGGGTGCCGAGCGCCCAAGGCAAAAAGCCGTGCAGGTGCACGGCGCTGTACTGCTGGGTGTCCAGCAGGCCACGAATCACCTTTTCCATCAGCAGCCAGTGGCGGCGGTTGCGTGCCTCGACCGGGACGGTCTCCAGGCGGATGCCGGGCGCGAACTTCACCTTCAGGTGGCGGTGCCGGGGGTTGTCCAGCATCACGATGGTCTGAGCGAAGCCGGCCCGGTCCAATGTCTCGGACGCAGGCCCCAAAAAGCTGTACACCGCCTCTGTGACGTTGCCAACGATGTGCAATACGTTCTGGGTACTGCTGCTGCCGGATGTCTCGGCGCTTTGTTCGGCCATCAATGCGTTCCCTGCGGTGGGTGGTCGCCCACCTCATCCATCCTGTTTGTTTTGTGCGTGGCCCGCGGTCAGCGGGCGCCGCCCTTGCCCAGTACCACCGAGATGGTCTTGACCAGGATGATGATGTCTTGCCACAGGGTGCGGCGCTCGACGTAATTGCGGTCCAGTTCCACCCGTTCTTCGTAGGTGGTGTCGCTGCGGCCGCTGACCTGCCACAGGCCGGTCATGCCGGGCTTGGCGTTCAGGTAGTGCCAGCGGGTCTCGCCATAACGGTCCAGCTCGGCCAGGGTGATGGGGCGCGGGCCCACCAGGTGCATCTCGCCACGCAGCACGTTGAACAGCTGGGGCAGTTCGTCCAGGCTGGTCTTGCGCAGGAAGTGGCCGATCGGCGTGATGCGCGGATCGTTCGTGAGCTTCTGGTCACGGTCCCACTCAGCGCGGGCGGCCGGGTCGGTCTTGAGGATCTCGGCCAGCATCTCGGCCGAGTTCACGGCCATGCTCCGGAACTTCCAGCACTTGAAGAGTTGGCCGTTCTGGCCCACGCGGTAGTGCCCGAAGAAAATCGGGTTGCCATCCTTGCGCCAGATCAGCCAGGCCACCACGGCCATCATCGGGCTGACCGCCACGATCAAGATGGCCGCACCAAATTGGTTCAGCAGCGTGATCAGGCGCTCGAAGCGGTTCTTGTCGCGCAAACGAGACGTGACGCTCAGCCCT
Organism: Candidatus Aquabacterium excrementipullorum; assembly: GCA_019112875.1. Classification (GTDB taxonomy): domain Bacteria; phylum Pseudomonadota; class Gammaproteobacteria; order Burkholderiales; family Burkholderiaceae_C; genus Aquabacterium; species Aquabacterium excrementipullorum. Next base: position 1,841 of record DXIO01000083.1, on the reverse strand, counting down.
GTCGCGACGTAAGACGTGGTGGTGGACATTTCTGGCAACTCCTTGAGCTTTGTGGCGCCAACTCGTGTGCGGTTGGTCTACGACGTTGGTCAGGCGGCCTTGCGGCTGCGCAGACGGCTCGCGCCGACCACGCCGACACCGGCCAGCAGCAGAGCCAGGGCCTCGGGTTCGGGCACGGCGCTGACCGACACGGAACCGCTGTAAGTACCACCGCCAGCGGCGGCTGTGGACGTGAAGCTCAGGTAGTAAGAACCAGCTGCCACGTTCGAGAAGGTACCGACCAGGGTGTTGGCGGCCGTGGTCAGATCGGTGAAGGTGTAGCTGGCCAACGTAGCGCCGCTGAAGCTGATGGGCTGAAGGGTCAGCGTAAAGCTGGGAAATTGAACTGTGGACAGCAGGGAACTCAGGTTCAAACTGACGTCAGACAGCGAGGCCACCACAAACGGATCGACAACGCCTGTCGTCGTGCCGTCGGCGTCCAGCGTCACCGTGCGAGTACCGCTGGCCACCGTTCCACTCACGGAGTAGGTGGTTGCGGACGCCAGTGACGCGAAGGACATCAGAGCACCCGTTGCGACAGCACAGGCCAGCTTGGAAATCAGAGCGTTGGACATCATGGAATCCCTGTAAAGAGGTTTAGTCGGCGATCAGGCGCGATCGCGTTTGGATTGCAGGCGGGAGAGGCCAAAGAGGCTGGCAATGCCAACCAACGAGAGGCCGAGCGTGGCAGGTTCTGGCACCGCGGAGATGTTGACCGTCCCAGCGAATGCGCCGCCGAGCGAATCGCCCCCATCGGCATCGAGAGAGAACGAGTAAGTTCCTGCTGCGATGTTGTTGAACACCGCTGTGTAAACCCCACTCGATTCAACGAAGGATCCGGACACTGTTGTTGTGCCGCTCGAGCCGTAGCTGATCAGCTTGAGATCGCCAAAGTTGGTTGCGGCCGCAGCGTAGCCATCTAGGGCCGTACCGGACCAAGTCAGCGTGATCGTGGACAACGAGCCGACCGAGAACTGCGGCACAGTCGTTCCACCAACCACAAAACCTGGAAGAACGTCCTGGTTCGAGCCTTCACCGATGACAGCTCCGAAGCTGTATGAGGCATCGGCGGCCTGGGCAGCGGGCGCGGCGAACAGCGCGGCACTCAGGGCCAGGGCGGTAGCTACAGACGTGATCTTCATGGTGGGTTCCCTGCAACAAACAATTTGCAACGATTGAAGTGTAGGAGAACCGCTAATTCCTGTGGGGTGTTTGTTCACGTAAAAGCCGCGAACTCCCCTCGGGTTGGGGGTGGCTGACACCACTATCTGGTACATGCACCAGGGCGGCGCAGCAGGCACCAAGCAGACGCATGCACTATGCACGCTGGTGCGTCCAGATCAGGGATTGCGGCATAGCGTATGCACATGTCAGCATTGGTAAGCAACCGCAAACCACTTCCGCTGAACCGCCGTGTATCTCCAACTTCGCAAGCACTCGTGGCTGCTGCTTCTGGCGGCTCTGGTCCTTTATGGGCCGACTGCGGTAGAACTGGCTCGCGGACTCTGGCAGGACGACCGTCATTCGCACGGCCCTGTCTTGGTCGCATTGGCATGCTGGCTGTTCTGGAATCGCCTCAAAGAAGCCCCGGCCAAGCCCCTGGAGCAGCCGATGCCTTTGTGTGGGTGGAGTTGCGTGTTGGTCGGCTTATTGCTGTATGTCATCGGGCGATCGCAAGCATTTCCGTTGTTTGAGGTGTTGTCCGCCGTTCCCTTAACAATTGGCGTTGCTTTGCTAACGGGGGGAAGATTGTTGGTCAGGCATTTAGCCTTTTGCCACTTCTTTTTGCTGTTCTTGGTCCC
>DXIO01000082.1 GCA_019112875.1 Candidatus Aquabacterium excrementipullorum | reverse complement strand
TGCCGGTGGTCGGGTCGTAGGTGGTGCCGGGGTGGTTGGGGTCGGTCGGTGTGTCGGTGATGACGGGCGGATCGTTCACCGGCGTGATGCCGATGGCGATGGTGGACGTGGCGGTGCCGCCGTGGCCATCGGAGACGACCACGGTGAAGGCGTCGGATCCGTTGTAGTCCTTGCTGGGCGTGTAGGTCCAGGTGCCGTCGGCATTGACGACCACGGTGCCGTGGGCCGGCGAGGTGCCGCCCAGGGCGTAGGTCAGCGTGTCGCCATCGACATCGGTGGCCTTGACCTGGCCGGACACGGGCGTGTCTTCAGGCGTGGTGGCCTTGTAGTTGCCGGTGGTCGGGTCGTAGGTGGTGCCGGGGTGGTTGGGGTCGGTCGGTGTGTCGGTGATGACGGGCGGATCGTTCACCGGCGTGACGCCAATGGACACGGTGGACGTGGCGGTGCCGCCATGGCCGTCGCTCACCGTGACGGTGAAGGCGTCGCTGCCGTTGTAGTCCTTGGCGGGCTCGTAGGTCCAGGTGCCGTCGGCGTTGACGACCACGGTGCCGTGCGTCGGCGTGGTGCTGCCCAGCGCGAACGTGAGCGTGTCGCCGTCGACGTCGGTGGCCTTGACCTGGCCGGACACAGGTGTGTCCTCTGGCGTGGTGACCTTGTAGTTGCCAGTGGCCGGGTCGAAGCTCGTGCCGGGATGGTTCGGGTCGGTCGGGGTGTCGGTGATCACCGGCGGGTCGTTGACGGCCTTGACCGTCATGTTGACCGTGGCGGTGTCGGTGCCGCCCTTGCCGTCGCTGACGGTGTAGTCGAAGCTCACCGGGCCGTTGAAGTTGGCCACGGGCTTGAAGCTCAGCGTGCCATCGGCGTTGAGGCTGATCACGCCCTGGCCGGCCAGCGTGACCGACTGCGTGGTGCTGATGGGCTGGCCATTGATCTGCGTGATCGTCAGCGGGTCGCCATCGGGATCGGTGTCGTTGGCGCGCGGATCGAACGTGAAGGTGGTGTCTTCCACGCCCACGACCACGTCGTTGTCGGCGATGGGCGGATCGTTCACGTTGTCGACCACCACGTTGACGGTGCCGGTGTCGGTGCCTCCCTTGCCATCGCTGACGGTGTACTCGAAGTTGACCGGGCCGTTGTAGTTGGCGGCCGGGGTCAGGGTCAGCGTGCCATCGGCGTTGAGCGTGACGGTGGCGATCTCGGTGCCGCTGCTGTCGGTGATGTGGGCGCTGCCGCCCGCGGCCACGTCCTTGCCGTTGATCTGCGTGACGCTGAGCTTGTCACCATCGACATCGCTGTCGTTGTCAAGCACGCGGATCACCACGGGGGTGTCCTCGGGTGTGGTGGCGCGGTCGGCCACAGCGACGGGTGCATCGTTGGTGCCGGTGACGGTGATGCTGAGCGTGGTGGTGCTGGCCAGGCCGCCAGCGTCTTTCACGGTGTAGCTGAACACGTCTTGGCCGGTGGCGCCTTCGCCCAGGGCCTTGGCGGCGTCGTTGGGCGTGTAGGTGTAGCTGCCGTCGGCCTGCAGTGTCAGGCTGCCGTACTGGCCGGCGATGGGCTGGCCGATCTGGCCGGCGGTGCCGTCGTGGCTCACGGCGGTCACGGCCAGCGTATCGCCATCGGGGTCGCTGTCGCGGCCGGCGGGCTGGTTGGCGCTCTGGATCACGCCGTTGGCGGCGCTCACGGTGAGCGTGCCGTTCTGGTCGGTCGCACCCACATCGGCCTGGGCCACGGGCGCGTCGTTGACGGCGCCCACGGTGACGGTCACGGTGGCGGTGCTGGTGGCGCCGCTCGGGTCGGTGACGGTGTAGCTGAAGGTGTCGGTGCCGTTGTAGTCGGCGGCCGGGGTGTAGACCGGGTTGCCCGTGGCCGGGTTGATCGTCACGGTGCCATGGGCGGCCTGGGTGACGGCGGTCACGGTCAGCTTGTCGCCATCGGCATCGCTGTCGTTGGCGCGCACGTCCACTTCGATGGGGGTGTCCTCGGGCGTGGTCACGCGGTCGTCGGCCGCCACGGGGGCGTCGTTGACCGAGGTCACGTTGACGGTGACGTTGCCATTGACCGGGGTCTGGCCGTCGGTCACGGTGTAGCTGAACTCGACGGTGCCGTGGTAGTTGGCGGCGGGCGTGAAGGTGAGGGTGCCGTCGGCATTGAGGCTGACGACGCCCTGGCCGTCGATCGTCACGGATTGCGTGGCGCTGATGGCCTGGCCGTTGATGGCGGTGACGCTCAGCTTGTCGCCGTCGGCATCGGTGTCGTTGGCCAGCACGTCGATCACCACGGCGGTGTCTTCGGGCGTGGTGGCGGTGTCGTGCACAGCGACGGGCGTGTCGCTCAGCGGGGTCACGTCCACGGTGACATTGGCTGTGGAGCTTTCGCCGCTCGGGTCCTGCACGGTGTAGCTGAACTTCACCTGGCCGTTGTAGTCGGCGGCGGGCGTGAAGGTGAGGGTGCCGTCGGCGTTGAGGCTGACGACGCCCTGGCCGGCCAGCGTCACCGATTGGGTGGTGCTGATGGCCTGGCCGTTGACCTGGGTGATGGTGAGCGTGTCGCCATCCACGTCCTTGTCGTTGGCGCGCACGTCGATGACCACGGCGCGGTCTTCCGGCGTGGTGGCGCTGTCGTTGACGGCCACGGGTGCGTCATTGACCGGCGTCACGCCGATGTTCACGGTGGAGGTGGCCGTGCCGCCGTTGCCGTCGCTCACCGTGACGGTGAAGCTGTCGCTGCCGTTGTAGTCGGCGGCGGGTGTGTAGGTCCAGGTGCCGTCGGCGTTCACGACCACGGTGCCGTGGGCCGGCGTGGTGGTGCCCAGCGCGAAGGTGAGCGTGTCGCCATCAGCATCGGTGGCCTTGACCTGGCCGGACACGGGCGTGTCTTCCTCGGTGGTGACGTTGTAGTTGCCGGTGGCCGGATCGAAGTCCGGGTTGTTCGGGTCCTCAGGCTTGGGCGTATCGTTGACCGGCGTGACGCCGATGGTGATGGTGGACGTGGCGGTGCCGCCGTTGCCATCGGAGACGAGCACGGTGAAGACGTCGGAGCCGTTGTAGTCCTTGCCTGGGGTGTAAGTCCAGGTGCCGTCGGCATTGACGACCACGGTGCCATGGGCCGGCGTCGTGCCGCCCAGGGTGTAGCTCAGGGTGTCGCCGTCGACGTCGGTGGCCTTGACCTGGCCGGACACGGGGGTGTCTTCCGGCGTGGTGGCCTTGTAGTTGCCGGTGGCCGGGTCGTAGTTGGTGCCGGGGAAGTCCGGGTTGGTCGGGTCATCGTTGATGACCGGCGGGTCATTGACCGGGGTGACGCCGATCGAGACCGTGGACGTGGCGGTGCCACCGTTGCCGTCGGAGACGACCACCGTGAAGGTGTCCGCGCCGTTGTAGTCCTTGCCCGGGGTGTACGTCCAGGTGCCATCGGCGTTGACGAGCACGGTGCCGTGCGCCGGGCTGGTGGTGCCCAGGGTGTAGGTCAGCGCGTCGCCGTCGGCATCGGTGGCCTTGACCTGGCCGGACACGGGTGTGTCTTCCGGCGTGGTGACCTGGTAGTTGCCGGTGGTCGGATCGAAGCTGGTCGTGGGGCGGCCCGGGTCGGTCGGCGTGTCGGTGATGACAGGCGCGTTGTTCTCTTGGGCCTGGAAGGGCTGGGCGGCCTCCGTGCCTTGTGCCTGTGCGCGGTCGCCGGTGCCGTAGTTGAACTCCTGCGGGTTCACCACTTCGGTCACGCGGTCCACGCGCAAGCCTTCGCCCAGCGTGCCACCACCACCACCGGCCAGACCGGCCGCGGTGGCATCGTCTTCATTGCCGGTGTTCACGGCCGCGATCACGTCGTCAAGGTTCTCGCCGTTGACCACGGTGCCGGCCGTCTTGGTTTTGGCGTTGGTCGCGTCGGGTTTCTGGTCGGCGGCGGTCTCGGTGCCCGGCAGGGTGCCGGTGTCACGGGGGTTCCACAGGGCACCTTGCGCGTCTTTCACTTGGATCTCGGCACCGGCGGCGGACACGATGCGGTCGCCGGGGTGGATGACGTCGCCGACGTGCAGCGGACGGGCCGGGCCGCCGTTGGCGGGGATGACGCTGACGCGCCCCTTCAGGCTGCTGACGGTGCCTACAGGCACTTGTGCGGTGGTGACCATGGGAATCCCTCTCAAAACGTAACAACCGGCCGGGCTCTAGGTTGAGCCCTTGGTCCCCCGCGAGCAAGGGGTTGACGGGGGGCGTCTGAGAACTACTCCACTCCCCGGCCGGATATTTCTGCGCTTAAGCCCCTTCGTCGGGTCGCCCGCGCTTTCCGAAAATCGGAAGCACGTCTTTCGACGGACGAACCCATGGCCCAAGCTGGCCGCTATATCGACCGAAGCGGGGTGAAATGAAGGAATTGCGCACGGATCCGCGCGTCAAAAGGGCATGTTGCGCACAGGGCCTTCCCAGGCCCCGGCGCGTCATTGAAGCGCTGGATTCAGCGCTCGCGCAAAGCGTAGTTCTTGGCCTTGAGCACCGGCTTGAGCAGGAAGGACATCACGGTCTTCTTGCCCGTGAGGATGTCCACCTCGGCCGTCATGCCGGGGATGATGGGCATCTTCTCGCCGAAGTTGGGCAGCCTGGTCTTCACGCGCACCACATAGAAAGTGTTGACGCCGCGTTCGTCGGTGATGGTGTCGGGGCTGATGTTTTCCACGGTGGCGTCCAGCCCACCGTAGATGGAAAAATCGTAGGCGGTGAACTTCACGGTCGCGGCCTGCCCGGGATGGATGAAGGCGATGTCCTTGGGCTGCACCTTGGCCTCCAGCACGAGGGCGTCGTCCAGGGGCACGATCTCGACGATGTCCTTGCCCGGCTGCACCACGCCGCCCACGGTGTTGGCCATCAGGCGTTGCACGCGGCCACGCACGGGCGATTTCACCTGGGCCTTGTCCACCTTGTCGACCAGGGCCACGGCACCCTCGTTCATGCTGTTGAGGCGCCCCAGGGTTTCGGACAGTTCCTTGCGCGCATCGTTGCGGAAGGACAGTTCCGTCTCCTGGATCTTGCGCGAGGCTTCGGCGATGGACGCCTGCACGCGGGCACTCTGGGCGCCGGCCTGCTCCATGTCGCCGCGAGCACGGGTCACGTCACGTTCCAGCCGCAGCACCTCCACTTCGGACACGGCGCCGGTGGCCAGCAGGGGGCGCGTCTTGCTCAGCTCCTGCTGCGACAGTTCCAGGCTGCGGGTGGCCGATTCGCGCTTGGCGCGCACCTCGCTCAACTCCTGCTGGCGCTGGGCCAGCTGCTGCTGACTGATGCCGATCAGGGCGGACAGCTCCGAGCGCTTGGAGTCATACAGCTGGCGCTCTTCATCGACCACGCGCTGCTCTTCCGGGCCGCTGGCGATCGGCGGCACGAAGCTGGTGCCCTCGGCCAGGGCTTTGAGGCGGATGGCCTTGACCTTGAGCGAGAAGGTCTGCGCGGCACTTTCACGCACGCCGGAGGTGGCGCGGGTTTCGTCGATCTTGAGCAGCAACTGGCCGGCCTCGACCACCTGGCCTTCCTGCACCTTGATCTCGGTGACCACGCCGCCGTCCAGCGCCTGGATCACCTGCAACTGCCGGGAGGGCACGACCTTGGCCTCCCCCTTGGTCACTTCGTCCACATGGGCCAGCGAAGCCCATACGATCAGGGCCGTCACGCTCAGCAGGGCGGTGCGCACCAGGGTCTGGGCGCGGTGGGTGGTGGCCGTGGACATCACCGCATCGGCTTGCAATTCGAAGTTGCCCATGCCGGCGGCGGCGGCCGTGGCCGGCGTCACGCGCGGGCCGGTGATGCGGTCCAGGATGCGGTCGGTGATGGGCGCGATGCGCTGGCGGATGCTTTCGAGCAGGCCCAGCACGGACTTGCCGGCGTTCACGAGGATCTTCATGGTCGGTGTCTCCTCAGCTCGCCCGGGCGATGCGGCCCGCGGACAGCGCCTGCAGGATGCGCTCGCGCGGCCCGTCGGCCACGATCTTGCCCTGGTCGACCACGATCACGCGGTCCACGAAGGACAGCATCGACGTGCGGTGCGTCACCAGCAGCACCGTCTTGCCCTGCGTGAACTCGGCCATGCGCTGCGTCACGAAGGCCTCGGTGGAAAAGTCCATCGCGCTGGTGGGTTCATCCAGCAGCAGCAGCGGGGCGTTGTGCAGCACCGCGCGGGCAATGCCCACGCCCTGGCGTTGCCCGCCCGAGAGCAGCTCGCCGCGCTCGCCCACCTGCATGTCGAAGCCCTGCGGGTGGCGGTGCACGAAGTCGGTCATGCCGGCCATCTCGGCGGCGGCCACGATGGATTCGTCCATCGCGTGGGGCATGCCGAAGGTGATGTTGTCGCGCAGCGAGCCGTAGAACAGGGTCACATCTTGCGAGACATAGCCCAGGTTGCGGCGCACGTCGGCCGGGTCCAGCTGGCGCATGTCGATGCCATCGAGCAGTACCGATCCTTCCTTGGGCTGGTACAGGCCCAGCACCAGTTTCTGGATGGTCGTCTTGCCCGAGCCCACCTTGCCGATGAAGGCCACCTTCTCGCCCGGATTGATCTTGAAGCTGATGCCATCGAGCGCTGAGTCCTGCCGGTTGGGGTAGGCGAAGGACACGTTGCGGAACTCGATCTCGCCCTTGAGCTCGCGGCGCTGGATGAAGTTCTTGCCCTCGGGCCGCTCCACCGGCTTCTCCATGATCTGCTCGAGCGATTCCAGCGCGGTACGCGCGCCCTGGTACTGCATCAACAGGCCCACGATCTGCCCGGCGGGCGCCAGCGCGCGGCCGGCCAGCATGTTGGCGGCGATCAGGCCACCCATGGTCAGGTTCTTGTCGGTGATCAGGTAGACACCGATGATCACGATGGTGACGGACACCAGCTGCTGCAGCGTCGAGGTGCTGTACATCGCGCTGGACGACAGCCCGCGCATCTTCACGTTGGTGGCGGCCAGGAACTCGTTGGCGCGCTCCCAGCGCGACTGGATCACGCTCTCGGCGCCCTGGGCCTTGATGGTCTCGATGCCGGTCAGGCTCTCGACCAGCGTGGCGTTGCGCTGGGCCGAGGCCTGGTAGGTGGTCTGCGACAACTCGTGCAGGCGGTGCTGCAGCACGTAGCCGGCCACCAGCACGATCAGGAACACGGTGACCACCGGGATCACCAGCCAGGGCGAGATCCACGCGATCACGCTCACGAACAGCAGGCCGAAGGGCAGGTCGATCAGCGCCGTGACGGTGCTGGACGCGATGAAATCACGCACCTGCTCGAAGCCACGCAGGTTGGAAGCGAAGGAGCCGACCGACTGCGGCCGGTTCTCCAGCTTCATGCCCAGCACGCTCTCCATCAGGCGGGCGGAGATCTTCACGTCGATGCGGGCGCTGGCCTCGTCGACGAAATGGCTGCGCAAAAGGCGCATGAACAGGTCGCTGCCCAGCACCAGCACCACGCCCACGGCCAGGGCCCACAGCGTCTCGACCGCATGGTTGGGCACGACCCGGTCGTACACGTTCATCGAGAACAGCGGGAAGGCCAGCGCGAACAGGTTGACCAGCAGCGCGGCCCACAGCACATCCTTGTAGACGAAGCGCTGGGCCAGCACCGCGCCCCAGAACCAGTGGCCCGAGCGCGTGGCGCGCACCTCGGGCGTGCGTTCGTCGAAACGGAAATGCGGCCGGGCGAACAGCACCACGCCGCTGTAGCGGGGCGACAGGTCCGCAGGGCTCAGCGTGACGGCACCCTGGCCCGTCTCCGGGAAGAGCACGCGCAGGCGGCCATCGCTCTCGCGGCCCAGCAGCACACAGGCATGGTTGCCCTGCAGCAGCAGGATCGCCGGCAGCGTCAACGGATCGATCTGGTCGATCGACAGGCGCTGCACGCGCGTGGCCAGGCCGGCGCGGGCGGCGGCCCGTTCGGCCAGCGTCAGCGTGAGCGGGCCTTTGTCCAGCGGCAGTCCGGCCGACAGCGAGGCGCGCGACGCGCCCAGGCCATGCAGGCGGCAGACCTCGATCAGGCAATCGAGCAGGGGATCCGGGGCGATCAGATCTTCGCGCAGGCGCAAGGCGGTGGTGGCATCACCAGGCGCAACGGGTTGAGGGGAGTTGGCGTCGGATGGCGCCAGAGGGCCGGCCTGCGGTTTATCGGGTGCGTTCATGAGCCTGGAGCACAGGCCGGTGACCGGCCCACGCGCTGAGAGTCAACGGGTACGTCAGCGGATATCGGCACAATGCACGCCGAATTGACCCGCACGGCGGTCGGCGAAAAAGCGTTCCAGCGTCAGCTTCACCGTCCGGAAAGCCAGCTCCTGCCAGGGGATGTCGGCCTCGTCGAATAGCTGGGCCTCGATGGTCTCGGGCCCCGGGTTGAAATCGGTGTCCAGCAGACGGGCGCGGTAGAACAGGTGCACCTGGCCGGCGCTCACCACGTCGAGCACGCAGTACAGGCCCTGCATCTCGATGCGGGCGCCGGCTTCCTCGTCGGTTTCCCGGCGGGCGCCTTCCTCGGCAGTCTCGCCCAATTCCATGAAGCCTGCAGGCAGGGTCCAATACCCCTTGCGCGGCTCGATGTTTCGGCGGCACAGCAGCACCTTGTCGCCCCAGACGGGCAGGGTGCCCACCACGTTCAGCGGGTTCACATACTGGATGTGCCCGCAGGAGGGGCAGACGGCTCTTTCCCGATTGTCGTCATCAGGGATGCGATGGTCGACCCGGGTGCCGCACATGGGGCAGTGCTCGATGCGCCGTGAAAAATGCATGGTGTCGAGTGTAGAGCATGCCCATGTCAGCCTCGCGCAAGCTCAGGGGGTGAAACGCGCGCGCATCCCGGGCGTGAAGGACTCCATCACCCGCAGCGGCAGGCCGTGGTGCCAGAACACCGATTGGCGCGCCCAACCCGGTGCCGCGCTGGGTTTGGCCGAAGGCAGGCGCTGGCCGACACGATGCCAATCGCGGCGTGCCCGAGCCTGCTCGGGGCCGGTGCGCTGCCAGGGGTGTTGCGCCAGGCGGCCACGCCGCACGCGCGCGTGGCTGAACAGCAACTCGGCCAGCGGGCGGGAACCCAGGCCCTTGAGCGCCTTCCAGGGGCCCTTGAGCGCCCGTTGCGAGGTGATGCTGCGCGCCCAGACCACCGGCTGGCCGTCCAGGCACAGGATCACTTCGCGCACATGGCCGCTGGCCTGCTTCAACAGCCGGCGCTCGGCCGGCCAGAGGCGGCGCGTCCCCTGGCTCATGACTTCGACATGCACCGTGCCCAGGGCACGCAGGCGCGCGGTGAGCGAACCGGGGGCCTTCAACCACCGGCGCATCGCTGGCGACACAGGTTGCACGGGCCATCGCAGCGCGCGGGCCTGGCGTGCCCGGGCGGCGGAAACGTGGGAAACCTGGGAGATGGAACGGGGTAGCATGGCGGCGGCATCATAGCCCTGTGCCTGGTGCGGGCTGTCCGGTTTCCGGCGACGTCATGGTGCCGTTCACGTCCGCCCCGACGCACGCTTTGACACCGCCTTGCCGAATGACCGCACACCTCGATCCACCTGATGACGCCCTGGGCCCCCTGCAATGGCCCATGCAGGCCGGGGTGCGCGCCTGGATGAGCACCCGGCGCTGGCCAGTCGCGCTGGCCGATGCCGTGCCCGTGCGGCCCAGCCTGCCCCCTTATGACGATTTTAATTTAGGCGACCACGTCAAGGATGATCCGAACGCCGTCGAGGCCCACCGCCAAGCCCTTGCCAAGGCCATGCAGGCCGAGCCGTTCTGGCTGAGCCAGGTGCATGGCCAACGCGTGGCGCGGCTGGGCCGAACGGGCGGCGCCTGGCAGGTCGATGGCCAGGCTTGGTCCCCGACTGACGGTCCCGTGCAAGCCGATGGCAGCTGGACCACCGAGCCTGGCGTGGCCTGCACGGTGATGGTGGCCGATTGCCTGCCGGTGCTGCTGGCCGCGCCGCAAGGACGCGGTGTGGCCGCCTTGCACGCCGGATGGCGCGGCCTGGCTGGCGCTGGCTGCATGGCGGGGCAGGGCGTGCTGGAAACCGGTGTGGCGGCGCTGTGCGAAGGTGCGGGCTGTGAGCCCGCCGAACTCCAGGCCTGGCTCGGCCCGTGCATCGGCCCGCAGGCCTTCGAGGTCGGGGATGACGTGCTGCGTGGCTTCGGCGTCGATCCGGATGCCGACGGCGCTCATCTGCATTTCCAGCCCTTGGGTGCACCGACCGGCCAGGCGGGGGCGGAAGATGCTGTTACCCCGCGCAAATGGCTGGCCAACCTGCCGGGCCTGGCCCGTGAACGTCTGGCTGGTTTGGGCCTCAAGCTCGTGGCCGGTGGCCGCTGGTGCACCGTGAGCGACGCCTCACGGTTCTTTTCTTTCCGTCGCGACGGGGTCACCGGCCGGCAGGCCGCCTGCATCTGGATCGAGGGGCGCGGCAGCCGCTGAGCGCTCCGCCGCCTCCTGGTCACGCAACTTGCGTCTGCGCATCGGCGTGTTGATCAGATAGACCACCAGCGACAGCGGTGCCACCCCGTACAGCAGCAGGGTGACCACGCCGCCCAGGATGGAGCCTTGCGGGCCGAAGGCCTCCGCCACGGCCATCATCACGGCCACGTACATCCATGCAATCACCACGATCCACATGGCGGCCATTGTGACTGTTGTTGACTGTTGTCGGTGGTCATCAAACCGTCTGGCAAAACCGCGTAAAAACAAGGTGTGTGCCACGCCGTCTGGAAAAAACAGCCCAGAATAGGCAGGCACAACGCGTCTCTCAACGACGCTGTCAACCGTTGAAGAGCCCATAAGAGGAGACCTATGGCCGCCACACCTCGGCGCCGCGCATCCGCTGCGGTCAACAAGCCTGTTTCGTCCGACAAGACCGGGCCCTCGGCCAGCGAAAGCGTGCCCCTGAAGGCCGTGCCGCCGGTGGCCCCCGCTGTCGAGGCGGTTGAAACCGTGGCCCAGGAAGTTGGCGCGCTGGCCCAGTCGGTCGCCAGCCTGAGTCTGGCCCCCGATCGCCTGACGCAGATCCAGCAGGACTACCTGCAGCAGGCCACCGATCTGTGGAACCGCGCCTTGACCCAGCCCGACACCATCGCGCTGAAGGACCGCCGTTTCGCCTCGCCTGAATGGACGCGCCAGCCCGGCTCGGCCTTCATGGCCTCGATGTACCTGCTCAACGCCAGCACGCTCAAGCAACTGGCCGACAGCCTGCAGGGCGACGACAAGACCCGTGAGCGCGTGCGCTTCGCCGTGCAGCAGTGGGTGGATGCCGCATCGCCCGCCAACTTCCTGGCGCTCAACCCCGAGGCCCAGAAGCTGGCCCTCGATACACAGGGCGAAAGCCTCAAGCAGGGCATGCAGCACCTGCTGGGCGACATCCGCCAGGGCCACATGTCGCAGACCGACGAATCCGTGTTCGAGGTGGGCCGCAACGTGGCCACCACCGAAGGCACCGTGGTCTTCGAGAACCCCTTCTTCCAGCTGATTGAGTACAAGCCGCTGACCGAGAAGGTGCGCGAGCGGCCCTTCCTGCTGGTGCCCCCGTGCATCAACAAGTACTACATCCTCGATCTGCAACCCGAGAACTCGCTGGTGCGCTATGCCCTGTCGCAAGGGCAGCGCGTGTTCATCGTCAGCTGGGTCAATGCCGACGAGAGCCTGGCCCAGGCCACCTGGGATGACTACACCGAGCAGGGCGTGATGCGCGCCATCCAGGCCGTGCAGGACATCACCGGCGCCGAGCAGATCAACGCGCTGGGCTTCTGCATCGGCGGCACCTTGCTGGCTGCGGCGCTGGCCGTGCTCGATGCGCGCGGTGAACATCCCGTCGCCAGCCTGACCCTGCTCACCTCTTTCCTGGATTTCGTCAACACCGGCACCATCGATGTCTTCGTCGATGAGGGCCTGGTGCACATGCGCGAGTTGACCATCGGTGACAAGAGCCCGCAGGGCGGCGGCCTGATGAAGGGCAGCGAGCTGGCCACCACCTTCTCGTTCCTGCGCGCCAACGACCTGGTGTGGAACTACGTCGTGGGCAATTACCTCAAGGGCGAGACACCACCGCCCTTCGACCTGCTGTACTGGAACAGCGACAGCACCAACCTGCCGGGGCCCATGTACTGCTGGTACCTGCGCAACACCTACCTCGAGAACAAGCTCAAGGTGCCCAATGCGCTGAAGGTCTGCGGCACGCCGCTGGACCTGCGCCGCCTGAAGATGCCCACCTTCGTCTACGGTTCGCGCGAGGACCACATCGTGCCGTGGGACAGCGCCTACGCCTCCACGCAACTGGTGTCGGGCCCCACCACCTTCGTGCTGGGCGCCTCCGGCCACATCGCCGGCGTGATCAACCCGCCCGAAAAGAAGAAGCGCAGCTTCTGGCAAACCCGTGCGGGCACCAAGGCATTGCCGGCCACGGCCGCCGATTGGCTTAAAACAGCCGATGAGCAGCCCGGCAGCTGGTGGCCCACGTGGTCGGCCTGGCTCGATGGGCACGGCGGCAAGTGGATCAAGGCCCCGAGCGCACCGGGGCATAAGGACTATCCCGCGATCGAGCCCGCGCCAGGGCGCTATGTGAAACGCCGGGCGTGATTTTTGCGAGTTGCCCTGCTATGGTTGGCCCGCGTGGCCAGGCCTGCCTGACACCCTGAAGGAGAAACCCATGACCACCGACATCGTGATCGTTGCCGCCGCCCGCACCGCCGTGGGCAAGTTCGGCGGCACGCTGGCCAAGACGCCGGCTGCCGAACTGGGCGCCGTCGTCATCCAGGATCTGCTCCGGCGCTCGGGCCTGACCGGCGAGCAGGTCAGCGAAGTCATCCTCGGCCAGGTGCTGCAGGCCGGCTGCGGCCAGAACCCCGCGCGCCAGGCCGTGATCAAGTCGGGCCTGCCGCAGGGCGTGCCGGCCTACACCATCAACAAGGTATGCGGCTCGGGCCTGAAGGCCGTGATGCTGGGCGTGCAGGCCATCCGCGATGGCGATGCCGAGATCATCATCGCGGGCGGCCAGGAAAGCATGAGTCTGGCGCCGCACGTGCTGCCCGGCTCGCGCGATGGGCAGCGCATGGGCAACTGGTCGCTGATCGATTCCATGATCACCGACGGCTTGTGGGACGTCTACAACCAGTACCACATGGGCATCACGGCAGAAAACGTGGCCAAGCAGTACGGCATCAGCCGTGCCGAGCAGGACGCGCTGGCACTGGCCTCACAGCAGAAGGCCGCGGCCGCGCAAGAGGCTGGCCGCTTCAAGGACGAGATCGTTCCGGTGAGCATCGCGCAGAAGAAGGGCGATCCCATCGTGTTCGAGGCCGATGAATACATCAATCGCAAGACCAACGCTGAAGCGCTGGCCGGTTTGCGCCCCGCCTTCGACAAGGCGGGCAGCGTGACTGCGGGCAACGCTTCCGGCCTGAACGACGGCGCAGCCGGCGTGGTCGTGATGACGGCCAAGAAGGCCGAGCAGTTGGGCCTGACGCCACTGGCGCGCATCGCCTCGTACGCCAGCGCCGCGCTGGACCCGGCCTACATGGGCATGGGCCCGGTGCCGGCCTCGCGCCGCGCGCTGGAGCGTGCCGGCTGGAAGGCCGCCGATCTGGACCTGCTGGAGATCAACGAAGCCTTCGCCGCGCAGGCCTGCGCCGTGCACAAGGAAATGGGCTGGGACACCAGCAAGGTCAACGTCAACGGTGGCGCCATCGCCATCGGGCACCCCATCGGGGCCTCGGGTTGCCGCATCCTGGTCACGCTGCTGCACGAGATGCAAAAGCGCGATGCCAAGAAGGGCATCGCCTCGCTGTGCATCGGTGGTGGCATGGGCGTGGCCCTGACCGTGGAACGTTGATGCCCATTGAACCTTTGACCACCAATTCGCTCTTTTGACCTGGATGGCCCACCGCTGAGGGAGCACCACGCGGCCGGCCTCGCATCACCAACGACAGCGTTATCTCTACCCCAACGAGGAGTATTTCAAAATGGCTCAAAAAGTGGCTTACGTGACCGGCGGCATGGGCGGCATCGGCACGTCGATCTGCCAGCGCTTGCATCGCGACGGCCTGATCGTCATCGCCGGCTGCGGCCCCAGCCGTGACCACGTGAAGTGGCTGGACGAGCAGAAGGCCCTGGGTTACACCTTCTACGCCTCCGTGGGCAACGTGGCCGATTGGGAGTCCACCGTCGAGGCCTTCAAGAAGGCCCGCGCCGAGTTTGGCCCCATCGACGTGCTGGTGAACAACGCCGGCATCACCCGCGACGGCATGTTCCGCAAGATGACCAAGGCCGATTGGGATGCGGTGATGGACACCAACCTCAACAGCCTGTTCAACGTGACCAAGCAGGTCATCGACGACATGGTGGACCGTGGCTGGGGCCGCATCGTCAACATCAGCTCGGTCAACGGCGAGAAGGGCCAGTTCGGCCAGACCAACTACTCGGCCGCCAAGGCTGGCATGCACGGCTTCACGATGGCCCTGGCCCAGGAAGTGGCCAACAAGGGTGTGACGGTGAACACCGTGTCGCCGGGTTACATCGGTACCGACATGGTCCGTGCCATCCGCCAGGACGTGCTCGACAAGATCGTGGCCACCATCCCCGTCAAGCGCCTGGGCACGCCCGAGGAAATCGCCTCCATGGTGTCCTGGGTGTCCAGTGATGAAGCCGGTTTCGCCACGGGCGCCGACTTCTCGATCAACGGCGGCCTGCACATGGGTTGATGACCAGCTGGCTGATCGGCCAGCTTGCTGACCCACATCCCCATCCGCCGGCGCCCGGCGGATGGGGATTTTTCTTGGGGCAGCCGGGATGCAGGAGGGGGAGCCGGATGCGGCGCGCCGTGGCCTGGAATGCTTGGGCGGCTCAGGCTGCTGTTTCAAGCTCGGCCGCCATCCGATCCAGCGCGGCGCAGACATCGGCGAAGCGGCCAGCGATCACGGTGCGGCGGGCATCGGTCGGATCGCGGCGGATGCGCAGGCGATTGGCCAGCGGCAGGACCTGCACATTGGCAGGTGCTGTGGCGCCGCCCGCAGGGGCCCGATGGGCCATGGGCGACTGAACGCGGGCCTGTTCACGAACGGCCAGGGCGCGTGCGAAGTGATGAATCATGGTGAACTCCGATCAATCTTGAAGTTCGGCAGGATTCCAACAGGGCCGTTGAGGCGTGGGATCACTCTTTGTGGCCGAAACGCCACCAGAGCAAATGCCCGCCACCCGCGCATCAACGGGGCGCTGACGAGGCTTGTGCCTACAGCAGCATGTGGTTGCGGATCAGCCCGACGGCCAGCCCTTCGAGTTCGAACTCGGGGTGGTTGGGGGGCACGATGATGGGTTCGAAATCAGGGTTCTCGGGCAAGAGCGAGATGCCTTGCGAGGTGCGCTGGAAGCGCTTGACGGTGACTTCATCGCCCAGGCGGGCCACCACGATCTGCCCGTTGCGGGCCTCGCGCGTGCGGGCCACGGCCAGCAGATCGCCATCGAGGATGCCGATGTCCTTCATGCTCATGCCCTTGACGCGCAGCAGGTAGTCAGGGCGCTTGGCGAACATGCCGGCTTCGACGTTGTAAGTGCGCTCGATGGATTCCTGCGCCAGAATCGGGCTGCCGGCGGCCACGCGGCCCACCAAGGGCAGGGCCAGTTGTTCCAGGCCGGGCAGGGGCAGGCTGAGGCCGCCGAGCACCTTGCTGACAAGACTGGGCTCATCGCCGGAGCGCTTGCGGGCTTCGTTGACGGTGCGCAGGGTGCCGGCCTTGAGGCGGATGCCGCGCGAGGTGCCCCCCACCAGTTCGATGACGCCCTTGCGTGCCAGGGCTTGAAGATGTTCCTCGGCGGCGTTGGCTGAGCGGAAACCCAGCTCGGCCGCGATCTCTGCCCGGGTGGGCGGTGCGCCGGTGCGCGCGATGGCACGCTGGATGAGCTCGAAAATCTGTTGCTGACGCGGTGTGAGTTTGGGTTTATCGTTCATGGCAACGCCCTTGGTTTGCTGTCATTTTATACAGGGCTGTCGCTTTGTCCAGTACTTTCGTGGCTTGAGGGATACGAACCTATGAATGACAACGTACGGGCGGTATCGGGGGTGGTGGTGGTCCTGGGCACGGGCGGCACGATCGCCGGGGTGTCCGATACGGGTCACGATCGGGATTACCAGGCAGCACAGCTGGGGGTCGATCAACTGGTGGCGGCGGTGCCTTCATTGGCCGGCCAGCCGCTGGAGGCCTACCAAGTGGCCCAGGTGGACAGCAAAGACATGGGCTGGCCCGTGTGGCGCGCCTTGCTGATCGCGCTTGACGAGGCGTTGGCCCGGCCCGATGTGGCGGGCGTGGTGGTGACCCATGGCACCGACACGCTGGAGGAAACCGCCTGGCTGCTGCACCTGCTGTTGCCGCCAGGCAAGCCGGTGGTGCTGACGGCGGCGATGCGCCCGGCCACCTCGAGCGAGGCCGATGGGCCGCGCAATCTGGCCGATGCCGTCCGCGTGGTGCGTTGGGCCGCCGCCGCCGAGGAAGACGCTGTCCTGGCCGTGCTGAACGGGCGTGTGTGGGCCGGCACGGAGGTGCGCAAGGCGCACAGCTGGCACATCGATGCCTTCGATGGCGGTGGCGTGCCGCCGCTGGCTTTGGTGGAGGGCGATCAGGTGCTGCCAACGCCTGACGCCGTCTGGGCCGAGCCACGCGGGCAATTGTCGGCCGCACTGATCGGGCTGGAGGCCTTGCCGCGCGTGGAGATCATCACCAGCCATGCCGATGCCGATGGCTCGCTGGTGGAGGCGCTGCTGGCCGCCTCGAACCGTGAAGGCGCCAAGCCCCTGCGCGGCATCGTGGTGGCCTGCACAGGGCACGGTACTTGGCACCAGGACCTCGAAGCTGCCTTGCTGAAGGCTCGCCGTGCGGGCGTGGTCGTGTGGCGCGCTTCCCGGGTGGCCCGGGGCGGCATCGAATCTCAGCCGGGCGAAACCTGGCCGGTGGCGGGCCGCCTGACGCCTGCGCAGGCCCGTGTAGCCCTGACCGTGACGCTCGCCCTGCGCGACACGGCCTGATGAGCTCTTGAGGCTTACTTGCCCTTGAGTGTCACGGCACCGCCCGTCTTGATCGGGATCTCGATGGGCGGTGTGGCCTCACCCAGCGCGGGATACCAGAGTTGTGCCTTGTGCTCGCCGGCGGGGATGTCGATGGTGACCTTGCCCGCCGCATCGGTCGTGCCGAAGTAAGGCGTGTCGACAACGTGGATGTAGCCGACCATGGTGTCGTGGATGTTGCAGCCCAGCGTGGCCGTGCCTGGCTTGTCGAACACGACGGGCGCGGCCGGCGTGCCCGCATAGAGCTTGATCTCGAACTTCTTGGCGGGCGAGAAGGAATAGACGTGGTGCCGCACAGTGTCCAGGTTCGGGAAGTTCACCGCCGTGCCCGTCTGCACGGGCAGCACCGTCGGCGTGAAGCGCCGGTTCTTCTGGATCATGTCCACCACGGTGCCGGGCGCGGCGGTGGTCTTGGCGCCCTTCACGATCACGGAGACGGCCGCTGACGGGATCGGCTGTCCCGCCGCATCCGTCACGGTGAAAGCCTGGGGTGCGGCCATCACAGGGGCCGCCATCAGGGCAAGCGCGCCGATGAGCAGTTGGTGCGTGGCGGGGATGTTGGATCGGATGGTCATGGCAGTTCCGTTCGCGCAAGTGCCGCTGCGTGGAGGCCGGCGGCGAGGCCTGGGGCTTTGGGGTGTGGCGAGCGTCGTCGCTCAGTGCGTGACGATGTCCCGGCGGCTGGGGGCCAGGCGCCTGAGCAGTTCGTTCTTGGCGCCGTTGGGCACGCCTGTGGCGTCCATTTCCTCGCGCAAGGCCTGCACGAGGACATCGAACTCCGCACCGCCCAGGTTCAGGTCGGCATGGCTCTTCTGCATGTCCTGGCCTTCATAGACACACGGGCCGTCGGCGACCTTGCAGATGTAGCTGGACACGCTCTCGATCAGAAACGGCATCTTGATGCCCTGGAAGCTGCGGCCCGCCTTCGGGTCGGCCGCCACGCGGCTCAAGGCCTTGCCGGTGAACACCTTGATGTTGTCGGGCCCGCCGAGCTGCTGGTAGAGGGGCCGATCGGTGCTGTAGATCGTGGAGCAGCCCGTCCACAGCAGGGTGACCAGGGCGGCGGCGAGCAAGGTATGCAAGGACAGCAGGCGAGGGGAATGGCGAGCAGGCATGGCTTTCTCCATGGTTGGGCTGTCAGGCATTAATTTTCACGGCGATCTGCCGAAGACGATCCCAGTAATTGAGGGCCGGATGGCGGTTGTTTGTGCATTCCGACTCGATTGAGCGACCCTTTCCGAGGAACCCGGATATGAACAAGCCGCACACACCGTCGCCGTCCCGCGTGGATCATGATCCTCTCAGGCCTCGCCTGGCAAGGGTGGCGGCCGCACGCCGGGACAGCCGGCGACTGGCTTGGCAAGGCGCTGTCCTGTTGGCTGGTGCGGCGACTTGCTGGTGGGCTGACCAGGCCCATGCAGGCGACCGCCTCCCCGCGACCTGGGGCGTGACCCAGGTGGAGGGCGCTGCCGGTGGTGGCCTGACACCCTGGGCCGTCATCAGCGGCACGGGGGCCAGTGACCAGGCTGGCGGCTCGGTGGCCGTCACCGAGGTCAAGACCAAGGACCATCGCCTGCGCGTGGCCTCGGCCGCCGTGGGCATCCGTGACCGTGTCGAGCTGAGCATGGCCCGCTGGAGCTTCAAGGTCAGCGAGGATGTGATCCCCGGTGGCAAGTCGCTGGAGATGAGCGTGCTGGGTGCCAAGGTCAAGGTGGCCGGCAATGCCGTGTACGACCAGGACACCTGGCTGCCGCAGATCAGCGTGGGTGCGCAGTACAAGCGCGCCGATGATGTCGATTTCCTGAAGGTCGTGGGCCTGCCCATCCGTGCCGATGAGGATGTGGAGCTGTACATCGCCGCGACCAAACTGTGGCTGGGTGCATTGGCCGGCTACAACGTGCTGGGCAATGTCACCGTGCGCTGGACGCGCGCCAACCAGTTCGGCCTGCTGGGCTTTGGCAGCGAGACCGAGCCGGACCATCATCTGAAGGTGGAAGGCAGCCTGGGCGTGATGCTGCGCGATGACCTGGTGCTGGGCGGCGAGTTCCGCAGCAAGCCTGACAACTTCGGCAGCGTGCCGGGCCTGTCCACGTTCAAGGAAGACGATGCTTATGACGTGTTCCTGGCGTGGTTTCCGCAGCGCAACGTGAGCCTGACCGCCGCCTGGGTGGACCTGGGCAACATCGCGACCAAGAAGAACCAGCGCGGCTGGTACCTGTCAGGTCAGCTGACGTTCTGACGCGTGAGACCGCATGACGCCAGGGCCTGATCCGCCCAGGCAGACAACAGCCACAAACACCGCGATCTCCGCTCAAAAGGCCGCCACTGTGCGGCCTTTTGCATGAATACGTCCTGATTCCACAGGGTTGCCCCGCTTGCTTTACATTCTTTTTACCCGGGCGCAACCGGGCGACAACACGAATGATTCACACTTTGTCGCATGAACGCATTGAAATCGAAGCGCTGGTGGTTGGGTTGGAAGGGCGTCGTGGGGCTGCTGGTGCTGGCCGGCGTCGCGTGGTTCGTCAAGAGCAGGTGGTTCAGTCCGCCGCCGATGCCCAAGGTGATCACGGCCGAGGTCCGCAAGGCCGATCTGGAAGACAACGTGCTGGCCAGTGGTACCGTCAAGGCCATCAAGCAGGTGAGCGTGGGTGCCCAGGTGTCCGGTCAGGTCAAGAAGCTCTATGTGGCGCTGGGTGACCAGGTCAAGCAGGGGCAGCTGATCGCCGAGATCGATGCCGACACGCAGACCAACACGCTGCGCAATGCCGAGGCCGCGCTGCGCAATGCGCAGGCCACCCGCCTGGCCAAGCAGGCCGCGCTGGTGCAGGCCGAGCTGACCTTCAAGCGCGAGCAGGAGCTGCTGACCCAGGACGCCACCTCGCGCGAGACGTATGAAGCGGCCAAGGCCAGCCTGGACACGCTGAAGGCCGAGATCGCCGCACAGGAGGCGCAGATCGAGCAGAACCGCATCAGCGCCGACACGGCCCGCGTGACGCTGGGCTACACGCGCATCCTGGCGCCGATGGACGGCCGCGTGGTGGCGGTGGTGACCGAAGAAGGCCGCACCGTGAACGCCACGCAATCGGCGCCGACCATCATCAAGCTGGCCAAGCTGGACACCGTGACGGTGAAGGCGCAGATCTCCGAGGCCGACGTGGTGCGCGTCAAGCCCGGCCTGCCGGTGTACTTCACCATCCTGGGCGAATCGGACAAGCGCTACGAGGCCAAGCTGCGTGCGATCGAGCCGGTGCCCGAATCGGAACAGACGGATTCGACCACGTCGACCTCGTCGACCAGCAGCAGTTCGTCGACGACCACGGCCGTGTACTACAACGGCCTGTTCGATGTACCCAACCCGGAAGACAAGCTGCGCGTGTCGATGACGGCGCAGGTGTCCATCGTGCTGGCGCGTGCCAATGATGCGCTGGTGATCCCGTCGGCCGCGCTGAGCGATCGGCGCGACAAGGAGGGCCGCTACGAGGTGCGCGTGCTGGAGGGTGACGAGAAGCACCCGCGCATCAATCCGCGCAAGGTGCGCATCGGCCTGAACAACCGCGTGCAGGCCCAGGTGCTCGAAGGCCTGAACGAAGGCGACAAGGTCGTGGTGGGCGAGGCGCAGGCCGGTGAATCCGGCAGCACCGGTCGCCGTGGCGGTCCGCCGATGTTCTGAGCGGAAGGCACTGCATGACATCGGCAAGGCCTGATCAGCAGACCACGCCGCAGCCTCTGCTGGAGGTGAGCGGGCTGTGGCGCGAATACCCCTCGGGCGATGGCACGGTGGCCGTGCTCAAGGACGTGAACCTGCGCATCGACGCGGGCGAGATGGTGGCCATCATCGGCGCGTCCGGTTCGGGCAAGTCCACCCTGATGAACATCCTGGGCTGCCTGGACCGGCCCACGCGCGGCCACTACCGCGTCAATGGCCAGAGCACCGCCACGCTGGAGCCCGATGAGCTGGCCCGGCTGCGGCGAGAGCACTTCGGCTTCATCTTCCAGCGTTACCACCTGCTGGGCGATCTGTCTGCCGTGGGCAACGCGGAGATCCCGTCGATCTACGCCGGCACGCCGCGCGATGCACGACGTGAACGGGCGCGCCACATCCTGGGCCGGCTGGGCCTGGCCGATCGCCTGGCCAACCGGCCGGGGCAGCTGTCGGGCGGCCAGCAGCAGCGCGTGAGCATCGCGCGGGCGCTGGTCAATGGCGGTGACGTGATCCTGGCGGACGAGCCCACCGGCGCGCTGGACAAGACCTCCGGCCAGGAGGTGATGAAGATCCTGCGCGAGCTGCACGCCGAAGGGCACACCGTCATCATCGTGACGCACGACCCGCTGGTGGCCCGCAACGCGCAGCGCATCATCGAGATCAGCGATGGCGTGATCGTGGCCGACCATGCCAATGCGGAGGCACCGCATGACGATGCGGCCGTGGCGCAGGCCGATGCTGCCACCGACGGGCACGGCGCCATCCGCCAGCCCAAGCCGCAGGCCCCGGGCTGGGCCGCCACACTGGCGTCGCACTGGGGCCGCCTGGGCGAGGCTACCAGCATGGCGCTGCGCGCCATGGCCGGCCACCGGCTGCGCACCTTGCTGACCATGCTGGGCATCATCATCGGCATCGCCTCGGTGGTGTCGATGGTGGCCCTCGGCGAGGGCTCGCGCCAGCGCGTGCTGGCCGACATCAGCGCCATGGGCACCAACACCATCGACATCTTCCCGGGCAAGGGCTTCGGCGACCGGCAGGCCGGCCGCATCCGCACCCTGGTGCCGGCCGATGCCGATGCCTTGGCGCAGTTGAACTACGTGGACAGCGTGACGCCCTCCGTGAGCACCAGCCTGACCTTGCGCCGCGGCAACGCCGAGGCCACGGCCAGCGTGACCGGCGTGGGCGACCAGTTCTTCCGCGTCAAGGGTTACACCATCGACCGGGGCCTGGCCTTCAACGCCGAGAGCGTGCGCCGCCAGTCGCAGGAGGCCGTGATCGATCCGAACACGCGCGATGCGCTGTTCAAGGCCGGTGAAGACCCGGTGGGGCAGGTGATCTTCCTGGGCAGCGTGCCCGTGCGCGTGACCGGCGTGACCAAGGCGCAGGACAGCATGTTCGCCAGCGACAGCCTGAACGTGTGGGTGCCCTACACCACGGCCATGCGCCGGGTGGTGGGGCAGAACTACCTGCGCAACGTGACGGTGCGCATCAGCGACAACGTGTCGTCGGTGGCGGCCGAGAAGGGCATCACCCGTTTGCTGACGCAGCGCCACGGTTCGCAGGATTTCTTCGTGCGCAACAGCGACAGCATCCGCCAGACGATCGAGACCACCACGCAGACGCTGACCCTGCTGATCTCGTCGATCGCGGTGATCTCGCTGATCGTGGGCGGCATCGGCGTGATGAACATCATGCTCGTGTCAGTCACTGAACGGACGCAGGAAATCGGCGTGCGCATGGCCGTCGGCGCGCGGCAAAGCGATATCCTTCGTCAGTTCCTGATCGAAGCGGTGCTGGTGTGCCTGCTGGGCGGCATCCTCGGGGTGTTGCTGTCGCTGGGCATCGGCGTGATCTTCGACCAGGTGGGCGGCAACTTCCGCATGGTGTACTCCACCACCTCCATCGTGACGGCCTTCGGCGTGTCCAGCCTGATCGGCGTGGTGTTCGGCTACCTGCCGGCGCGCAACGCGGCCCAGCTGGACCCGGTGGAGGCGCTGGCGCGGCCTTGAGGCTCGCGCAGGCATCGGCAGGAACGGCATCAAGACACATTGAGGACATGAACAAGATGAGCACAGCTCTGCAAAGCCCTTTGATGCGGCGCACCTTGGTGGCGGCCACGGCGCTGACTTGCCTGCTGCTGACCGCCTGCGCCACGCAACAGGCCGGCATGAACGCGCCTCAGGCCGGCAACGCCCAGGTCCCGGATCAGTTCCGGTACGCCACGGCAGCCACCGGCACGGCCCAGCCCGTGTCGCTGGACGAAGCCTGGTGGAAGCGCTTCAACGACCCGGTGCTCGACAGCCTGATCGACCGCGCCCTGGCCCGCAACACCGACCTGGCCGTGGCCGCCCTGCGCGTGCGCCAGGCCCAGTTGTCGCTGGACCAGGCCGAGAGCGACCGCCTGCCCAGCTTCTCTGGCAACGTGAGCGCCAACGCCTCGCGCCGCATCGGCGAATCCAGGCCCACCACGCGCACGGCCTCGGCCAGCGTGGGCGCCAGCTGGGAGCTCGACCTGTGGGGCCGCCTGGCCGCCCAGCGTGATGCCGCGCAATGGGAGGCCACCGCCACCGAAGAAGACCGCCGCGCCGTGGCCCTGAGCCTGGTGGGCACCACCGCCACGCTGTACTGGCAACTGGCCTACCTGGACGAGCAGGTCGAGAGCGCCGAGCAGAGCCTGGCCTATGCCCGCAAGACGCTGGACCTGATCCTGGCCCAGCGCAAGGCCGGCAGCGTGTCGGGGCTTGAAGAAGCGCAATCGCGCCAATCCCTGCTGGCCCAGGAGGCGGCCGTGTCGCAGCTGGTGCAGCAGCGCGTGGTGGTGCGCCAATCGCTGGCCCTGCTGCTGGACGAGCCTTCGCAGAACTCCGAGGCCGTGCCCCTCAAGCCCCAGTGGCCCGCCACGCCCTGGCCCGAACTGGCGCCCGGCTTGCCCGCCGATGTGCTGGCCCGTCGCCCCGATCTGCGCGCGGCCGAGTCCCGCCTGCGCGGCTCGTTCGCCAACGTGGACGTGACGCGCACCTCCTACTATCCCTCGCTGACACTCAATGGCAGCGTGGGCGGCAGCAGCCAGGCGCTGAGCAATGTGCTGGCCAACCCGGTGGGCACGCTGGGCGCCGCCCTGGCCTTGCCCTTCCTGAACTGGGGCACCATGCAGCGCAACGTGGCCATCTCGCAGGCCGATGCGGATGCCGCGGTGTTGAACTTCCGCAAGACGCTCTACCAGGCCCTGGCCGATGTGGACACGGCCTTGTCGGCGCAGACGCAGCTGCAGCGGCAGGCCCAGTCGCAGAACGAACGGCTGGCGCAGGCGCGCAAGGTCGAGCAGCTCACCGAGATGCGCTATCGTTCCGGGGCCGAACCGCTCAAGACCTGGCTGGACGCGCAGGAATCGCGCCGCCAGGCCGAACTGGCCGCGGCCCAGGTGCGCTACAACCAGCTCGACAATTGGGTGACCCTGGTGCAGGCCCTGGGCGGTGGCACGACCCCACCTGCCGAGAAAGCCCCCTCATGATCACCGTCCATCACCTGGAAACCTCCCGTTCGCAGCGCGTGCTGTGGCTGCTCGAAGAGCTTGGCGTGCCTTACGAGATCAAGTTCTACAAGCGCGATCCGCGCACCAGGCTGGCCCCGCCCGAGCTCAAGAAGATCCACCCGCTGGGCAAGTCGCCGGTGATCACCGATGGCGACCTGGTGGTGGCCGAATCGGCCGCGATCCTGGAGTACCTGGTGGACCGCTACGGTGCGCAGACGCAGGGCGAAGCCGCCCAGCTGCTGCCGCAACCCGGCACGCCCGAGCAACTGCAATGGCGCTTCTGGATGCATTTCGCCGAAGGCTCGCTGATGAACTGGCTGGTGATGAAGCTGGTATTCATGAGCATCCCGGGGCAGCCCATGCCTTTCTTCGTCAAGCCCATCGCGCGGCAGTTGTGCGCCCAGGTGCAGGCCAAACTGGTCGACCCGAACCTGAGCAGCAGCCAGGGCTTCATCGAGAACCACCTGAGCACCCACACCTGGTTCGCAGGTGACCGTCTCACGCTGGCCGATTTCCAGATGAGCTTCGCGGTGGAGGCCCTGCTGGCGCGCAGCTCGCAAGCCGCGCAGCAATGCCCGCACCTGCTGGCCTACAAGACGCGCATGGTGGCGCGGCCCGCCTACCAGCGCGCGCTGGCCAAGGGCGGGCCGGTGGTGATGGGCTGAGCCAGTCCTCTGGCGCCAGCTCAGAACGAGGCGCTCAGCGTCACGCGCAAGTTGCGGGGCTCGACCGGGTGAATGTGCCGGTCGTCCACCGCCGCGGCCTCGCCCGGCAGGCGCGAGGCGTAGTAGTACTCGATGTCGTTGGCCTTGCGGTTGAACAGGTTGAACACGTCCACATCGAGCTTGAGCGCGGGGCTGAAGCGGTAGCCCACGCGGGCATAGGCCAGCATCGTGGACTTGGAGCGCACGCTGTTGTCTTCGATCAGCGGGCGCGGCCCGAAGTAGCGGAGTTGAAAGGCGCCGTTCCAGCCCTTGAGGTCCGTCACCGTCACGCCCAGCGAGGCCACCTTTTCAAGCGCACCAGGGATGTGGTTGCCCTCATCGGCTGGCTGCGTGAAGTGGGCTTGTGAGGCCGCCAGGTCCAAGTCGAACTGAAGCCAGTCGTTGGCCACGTAGTGGTTGTTCCACTCGATGCCCTGGCGTTTGCTGGCGCGATTGGCTTCGGTGGTACCCGCATCGCCCACGAACACCAGCTCCGACCCCAGTTCGAGTTGCCACCACGCCAGCGAGCTTTGCAAGCCAGGGATGATCTCGGTGCGCAGGCCTGCTTCCAGGCCCTTGCTGCGCACCAGCGGATCGACACGGTCCACGGCGGTGGTGGGTGATGCTGCATCGACCGTGGCGGTGGCACCGCGTGCGTCATTGCTGTGGAAGCCCTGGCCGGCGTTGAAGAAGTACTCTGTCTTGGCCCAGGGGCCGAAGATCAGCGAGAGTTTGGGCGATGTGAGGTTGGCGCTCGCCTGGCCGCTGTTGGCGGCGATGGAGCTGCTGACATCGAAGTCGTAATGATCGGTGCGCAGGCCCACCACGCTGCGCAGCCAGGGCAGCCAGCGCGTGTTGTTCTCGGCGTACAGGCCGATGCTGCTCTGGCGCACGCGGCTTTCCTGGATCACGCCGGTACGCTCGCCGCCTTGCGCGGTGTACAGGCCCACGGGGCGCAGCCGATCATGGCGCGCCTGCAGGCCGACGGTGTTGGTGGTCTCGATGTCGCCGAAGTGGACTCCCCATTGCTGGCTCATGGCCAGGCCCAGCACGTTGCGTCGTTCGGCTTGCTCGAACTGGCTGGCGCCCGCATTGCCGGGCTCGTCGTCGTTGGCGAACTCGAAGTTGGAGAACAGCTTCAGCCGCGAGTGGATCGCGTAGGCGTTGAGCTTGAAGGTGCCCCAGTCGTTGGCGTGCTGGGTATCGAGCGACAGGCTCTGGCGCGCGGTGCGTCCGCCATCGCTGGGGTCGATCGCGCCGTAGCGGCCGACCAAGCCGCTTTCGATGGCGCGCAACGGAATCTGGTCGGTGGAGTTCCAGCGGGCGTCGTAGGCCATGGCCGTGAGGCTGGTGCGGTGGGGCGGTGTGCCCATGCTGTAGCGCAGCAGACCGTTGAGCTTGCGCAGATCTTCAGGGTGATCCCACGGGCCATCGTTGTGCAGGGCCTCGACGGCGTAGAGCAGTTGGCCTTCGGTGAGGGCAGTGCTGTTGGCCACCAGCGCACGGCGGTAGCCATCCTGGCCGATGGTGGTGTTGAACAAGCCCTTGGGCAGGCTGTCCATCAGGCGGATGCGGGCCGATCCGGCGGAAGAGAAGTCACCATCCTCCGCGTAGTAGGGGCCTTTGCGGTAATTGATGCGCTGCACCAGCTCCGGGATGAGCCAGTTCAGGTCGCTGTAGCCATGGCCGTGCGCGTGCGTGGGCATGTTGATGGGCATGCCATCGACATAGGTGGCGAAATCCGTGCCGTGGTCCAGGTTGAAGCCGCGCAGGAAATACTGGTTGGCCTTGCCGCCGCCGCTGTGCTGCGTGACGATCAGGCCGGGCACGAACTCGAGCACTTCGGCCGGGCGCAATGTGGGGCGGTTGGCCAGCAGCCGTGCGGTGACCGCACCTTCGCTGGCGGCATCGGAGGACCCGACGGCATTGTCGTAATGGGAGCGCACCACCACATTGCCCAGGTCCGACACGGGCTGTGCAGGGGCATCCTGTGCCTGTGCGCGTGCCTGCATAGACAACAGCGCGATCGCCAGCGTGACGGTGGTGTTCACGGCAAGACGTGGCGTGGTGGGCGGCAGAGGGTGTCGAGCGCGGGATGGCATGGCGTGCGTGTTCTGTGAGGACCGGTGTTCTGTTTTGAAGTATGAAGAATATGAAATACTTCATACATACGCTGAACGGCGTATCGACGTATCGGCGCCACGCACCGGCGGCGTGCTGCGGCACACTCCTGCCTGGAGGTGCGCATGCAACGCCTGACGATTTCGATTGACGATGAATTGGCCGAGCGCTTCGAGCGCTGGTCCGGGCGCAAGGGCTACGACAACCGCTCTGAGGCCTTTCGCGACCTGCTGCGCCGCGAACTGGGTGACGAGCAGATCCAGTCCGATCCCCAGAGTCCCTGCGTGGCGACCTTGACGTATCTGTACGACCACCATGAGCGCACCTTGTCATTGCGCTTGATGGATATGCAACATGATCACCACGACCTGACGGTGTCGGCCATGCATGCGCACCTGGAGCACGATCTGTGCGTGGAGACGGTGATTCTCAAAGGCCCGGCCGGCGCGGTGCGGTCATTCGCGAACGCGGTGCTGGCCGAGCGGGGTGTGCGCCAAGGTCAGTTGCACCTGGTGCCCTTGGACCAGGTCTGAGGCCTCAGGCGACCGAGCTTTGTTCACCACCGTGGCGGTGGCGCGCGATGCTGATGCCGATGGTGGAGGCTGCGTTGCGCAGGTCCAGCTCGTCGAGCTTGCTCCAGATGCGCGGGGTTTCGCGCTGCTCGATGCAGAGCACGCCCAGGGGCTGACCGTTGATCTGAAAGGCCACATCCAGCAAAGCTTGCACGCCTTGGGGCACCAGATAGCTCTCTTTCAGGCCGGCCAGATGAGGATCTTCCTGCGCGTTGGGCGAACTGTAAACCTTGGTGCGGATCAATGTGTCGAAGTAGACCTGGAAGTCCTTCTCATGCAGCTCCGTGCCGGCAGCGCTGAGTTCCGGGTCTTCAGAAAAAGCGGCCACGCATTCCAGGAAGCGACCAGCCTGCGACTCACGCAGCAGCCAAAGGCTCGACATGGAGCACTGAAAGCGCTTGTACAGCGCTTCGGCGACGAGCTGACGGTATTTGAGCAGGCCTTCGGGGCTGGCCAGAACATCCGCAGCCGCGCGCAACTCCGACATCAATGTGTGGCTTGCAGGCATGACTCTGGTCTATGGGTTTCAAGCATTCTGGCCTGAAAAGCGGCGCCAATGCCGAGGAACTACCCCCGAATCCGGACGCATGGGCGCACCACGCCATGGAAGCGGTAATCGTCAACGCTTCGGCGTTCCACATCACAGCAATTCGATGCCGTCCAGCGTGGCCGCGCAGGTGTCGCGCACGATGTGGATGAAGTCGGCCAGGTAGGGCCTTTCGGACAGCGACTTGGGCGCCACGGCGTGCAGTTCGCTCCACAGACCCTGGGTGCCGATGCGCTTGGCCAGCACGTAGTCGTGGTCCACATAGTTCTTGACGCCCCAATTGGGCAGGGCGGCCACACCACGCCGGCTGGCGACCAGTTGCAGCACGGCCACCGTGAGTTCGGCCGTGCGGCGCGGCAGTTCGATGCCGGCGGGCGTGAGCACCTCACGGATCAGGTCGATGCGCTGTTCAGGCACGGGGTAGGTGATCAAGGTTTCGCCCACCAGGTCCTGCGCATCGATGCGGCGCTTGCCGCGCAGGCGGTGCTCATTGGCGACCACGGCCAGGATCTCGAAGCGAAACAAGGGTGCCACGAACCAGCCGCGTTTGCTGGTGGGGGGCGTTCCGATGACCAGATCGGCACGGCCTTCAGTCAGCAGGGCCATGGGATCGGCGTGGAAGCCCGCGACCAGATCGACCTCGACCTCGGGCCAGCGGTGGCGGAATTCGTCCATTACGGGCATCAGCCAGTCGAAACAGGTGTGGCACTCCAGCACGATGCGCAGTTCGCCGCGCGTGTCGCCCTTGAGTCGCTCCAGGTCACGCTCGGCCTCGCTGACCTGCGCAAGCACCTGACGAGCCAACGCCAGCAGGCGCTGGCCGGCCGAGGTGAAGCGCAGCCCCTGGCGAGTGCGCTCGAACAAAGTCTGGCCGTAGTGCTCTTCCAGCCCGCGGATCTGGTGCGACAGGGCGGACTGGCTGACATGCACGCGCTCGGCCGCGCTGGCCAGCTTGCCGGTATCGGCGATGGCCTGCAGGGAGCGCAGGTGACGGATTTCGATCATGCTTGAATTCTACGAAAGCTTGGTGGATTTGCTTTCGCAGGATTCAAGTCCCGTGTTTCAGGCTTGTGGCGTGGGCTGGGCGGCCTGCTCGACATACCACTGCAGACAATGCGCATTGGCCATGGCATCGCGGTTGACGACCTTGTCGATGGGCTGCCCCAGGAAGAGCTTCTTGATCGGCACTTCCTGCTTCTTGCCTGAGAGGGTGCGCGGGATCTCGGGCGCCTGCAGGATGTCGTCGGGGATGAAGCGCGGCGACAGGGCCGTCTTGATCGCGCCCTGGATGCGCGCGGTGAGTGCGGCATCGAGCGTGAAGCCCTCGCGCAGCACCACGAACAGCACCATGCGGCTGGGGCGGCCCAGGTACTCCAGATCGATCACCATCGAATCCAGCACTTCGGGCAGGGCCTCGACGGCGGCGTAGATCTCGCTGGTGCCCATGCGCAGGCCGTGGCGGTTGATGGTGGCGTCGCTGCGACCGTAGATGACGCAGCTGCCGTCTTCATTGACCTTGATCCAGTCGCCATGGCGCCAGACGCCGGGATAGACATCGAAGTAGCTTGAGAGGTAGCGCGCATTGCCCTGGTCGCCCCAGAAGAACAGGGGCATCGAGGGCACGGGCTTGGCGCAGACCAGCTCGCCCACCTCGCCGGTGACGGCCTGGCCTTGCTCGTTCCAGGCCTCGACGGCATGGCCGATGGCACGGCACTGCATCACGCCGGGCTCGTTGGGCAGCTCGCGGTTGCCGCCCACGAAGATGCCGGCGAAGTCGGTGCCGCCCGAGAGGTTGTTCCACCAGATGGCGGGCGTGCCGATGCGCTCGAACTGCTCGGTGCCCCAGCGCTGCACGTCTTCCGACAGGGGCGAGCCTGTGGAGCCCAGGGCGCGGATGCGGCTCAGATCACCGCAAGCCGAGATGTCCACGCCGGCCTTCATGCAGTTGGCGTAGAAGGCCGCGCCGGCGCCG
Organism: Candidatus Aquabacterium excrementipullorum; assembly: GCA_019112875.1. GTDB lineage: Bacteria > Pseudomonadota > Gammaproteobacteria > Burkholderiales > Burkholderiaceae_C > Aquabacterium > Aquabacterium excrementipullorum. The sequence goes on along the minus strand of DXIO01000082.1, from coordinate 102,551 downwards.
AAGTAGGTGACTTTGTGGCGGGCCGCGAAGCGCCACAGCACGGTCCAGTCGGGCGCTTCCTTGCTGCCGCCGGGGCTGCCGTCGAACAGGCAGATGGTGGCGCCGTCGAGCAGTCCGCTGATCTGCGTGTTCCACATGATCCAGCCGGTGGAGCTGTACCAGTGGAAGCGCTCGCCGAAGCTGTTGGGCGCGTAGCTCGGGCCGACATCGTTGTGCTTGCCGATGGCCGCCACGATCATGATGATGCCGCCGTGGCCGTGCACCAGCGGCTTGGGCAGGCCCGTGGTACCGCTGGAATAGACCACCCACAGTGGCTGGTCGAAGGGTAGCCATTCGGGCTCGAAGCTGCGCGTGGCCTCGTCATCGCGGGCGATGGCCTGCGCGAAGATGAGGTCGGCGCTGCGCACGCCGCGCGAGTGGGCCGATTGCAGCACGATGAGTTGCTCGACCGTGGGCAGCGCCGTGCGCAGGGCCGTCACCGTGTCGGCACGGTCGATGGACTTGCCGGCGTAGTAGACACCGTCGGCGGCGATCAGCACCTTGGGCTCGATCTGCTGGAAGCGATCGGTCACGGCCTGCGCACCCATGTCCGGCGCGCACACGCTCCAGATGGCGCCGATGCTGGCGCAGGCCAGGAAGGCCACGATGGTTTCGGGCACGTTGGGCAGGTAGGCGGCCACGCGGTCGCCACGGCCAACGCCCAGCTCACGCAAGGTGAGCGCGAAGGACGCGACCTGGCGCTGCAGTTCGGGCCATGACAGCTCGCGCACCTCGTCCAGTTCGTTGTCGCTGATGATGGCGGGCTGGCCCGCACGGTGGGCCGCCTCGGCGTGGCGCAGCACGCGCTGCGCGTAGTTGACCTGCGTGCCGGGGAACCATTTGGCGCCGGGCATGGTGGCGTCTTCCAGTGCCACGGTGGCGGGCACGGGCGAATCGATCGCGTCGTGTTCCCACAGGCTCATCCAGAAAGCTTCTGGCTCATCGACCGACCAACGCCACAGCGCTTCGAAATCATCGAAGCGCAGGCCGTGGCGTTGCGCAAGCCATTGCTGGTACAGGCGGATCTGGGGAATGTAGGGCGCGGCAGAGGTCTTCGTCATGCGAACGATTGTGCCGCGCGCCTTGCGCCACGTGCAGGCAGGGGATTCCCAATGAGGAATCAGGACTGCACGGCCGCCATTGAATGTTCAGGATTGCCAGAAGCCCTTGTGCAGGGCGGCCATGGCATCTTCCACTTCAGGCACCGGGCCGATCACCTCGATGGGTTTCTGGCCGCGCGCGAACACCTCGCGGCAGGGCAGGCTCATCGTGGGGTTCTCTTCGGCGTTGCCTGTGAGTTCCAGCAGGCGGTGCTCGGTCATGCCGTAGACCACGCGGCCGATGTTGGCCCAGTACTGCGTGCCAGCACACATCACGCAGGGCTCGGCCGTGGTCACGAGCGTGCATTGCCACAGCACCTCGGGGCTGAAGTTCAGTGCGGCGGTGCGGGCCAGCACAGATTCGGCGTGGTTCACGGTATCGACGTTGCCTTGCTCGGCCAGCACGGTCTCGCCATCGGGCCCCACCAGGATGGCACCAAAGGGATGCTTGCCCAGGCCCATGGCGCGGCGCGCGACCTCGTTGGCGCGGTGCAGGTGCTTGACGATCTGAGCCTGGCTCAGGGGGGGCAGGGGGGCGTGGATGCTCATGGTGCTTACTGCTGTTGAGAGAGAAGGAAACGGGTGCCGGCCGATGCCTACATCGTGCATCGGCCCAGGCCGACAGCGACATCAGCGCAAAGACGGTGCAATGCGAGGATCATTCTCTTGACGACATCGCCATGCATTTCTGGAGAGACTTTCGCAAGTTCGTGACGCGCGGCAACCTGGTGGACCTGGCCGTGGGTTTCACCGTGGGCGCGGCCTTCACGACCATCGCGCGCAGCCTGGTGGACGACATCATCATGCCGCCCGTGGGCCTGCTGATGGGTCGCACGGATTTCAAGGACTTCTTCGTGGTGCTGCGGGAAGGCCCGACCGTGGGCGGGCCCTATTTGACGCTGGCCCAGGCCAAGGCGGCTGGTGCGGTGACCTTGAACTACGGCATGTTCATCAATGCAATGCTGGCCTTCCTGCTGGTGGGACTGGCGATGTTCGTGGTCAGCCGGCTGATGAGCCGTGCCGAAGCGCAAATGGACGCGCACTTCCAGGAACCACCGCCGCCACCAGGCGAGCCGACGGAAAAGAAGTGCCCGTATTGCCGCAGCATCATCCCGATCAAGGCTTGTCGTTGTCCCAACTGTACGTCGCATCTGACGGTGCCTGATGAGCCCGACAATCCGGCACCGCCGCCGCCGGGCGAGGGCACGGCCAGGGACAAGCAAGCAGCCTGATGTGCGGCGTTGAAAAGCTTCAGGCGTGAGGAGGCCCGCCGGGGTGCTGCTCGCAAGCAGTTCCTCGGCGGGCCTGAAGGTCACCGCTGTAGGGCGGTGGCCTGCGGGGCGCGTCGCGAACGTCACACCTCAGAGGGTGTCCGGCTCGACCGGCTCCTGCACCGGCTCTCCGTCGGAGGGTCTGTGGAGAGGAGTCGGGGTATCTTCCGGATCCGTCATGGGAGGCGTGCCGGGCACCGGTCGATGGTGCGGCGGCGCATCCGGCGGGTTGGGCGGGGCGGCGAAAACGCCAAACGTGCTCAGGTGTTCTCGCATTGCCCTCGCTCCGTCAACGGTTGAACTCAACGGTCGATCTTCTTGGCGACGGCGTTTTTCGCGTCACCGTAGTTGGCCTGAGCCTTGCCCTTGGCTTGCTGGGCAACGCCCTTGGCTTGCAGCTTGGAATTGTCGGTGGCATCGCCGGCGACTTCCTTGGCCTTGCCGACGGCTTGGTGGGCGCGGCCCTTCACTTGGTCCTTGTTCATGATCTTGCTCCTTTTGTCATCGGGTGGGAAGACATGGATGCTGTATCCATGGGTTCGACTGTGCGCCTCATCGCCGGGGCGCGCTAGTCGGCCCGTGCCGATAGATGTGTAAGGGGCTGATGGCATGCGTGCATCAGGGTTTTGAGACAGCTTGCCGCATGTGTTGGACGGCCTCGTCGGCCTGGGCATGGAGTTTGTCAAGGTCCAGGCCGGGGATGACGCCGCTATCCACGACCAGTCGGCCGGCGCACAGCACGTGGCTGGGCCTTGCGGCACCGCAGGCCACGGGCGCCACGGCCGGGTCGTGCAGGCCCCATTGGCGCGGCTCGTTGAGCGGCAGCACGATCAGATCGGCGGCCTGGCCAGGAGCCAGCGTGCCGACGCCATCCAGGCCCAGCACCTGCGCTCCGCCAGCCGTGCCCATGCGGACGACCTCATCGGTGCCCAGTGCGCCAGGGCCCTTGACGGCGCGGTGCACCATCCACGCAGTGTGCGCTTCGTGGAACATGTCGGCGGCTTCGTTCGATGCGGCGCCGTCCACGGCCAAAGAGACGCGGCCACCGGCGCGCATCAGTTCAGGTGCGGGTGCCACGCCCGAGCCCAGTCGACCATTGCTCTGCGGGCAGTGGGCCATGCCGGTGCCGGTCTCGGCCAGGGTCTGGATCTCCTCGGGTGTCAGGTGCACCAGGTGGGCATACCAGACGTCTTCGCCCAGCCAGCCGTGCTTGCCGACGAACTCGACCGGCGAGCAGCCGTGCACTTCGCGGCAGTAGGTGACGTACTCCACCGTCTCGCTCAAGTGGCTGTGCAGGCGGATGCCCAGGCGGCGGGCCTCCTGCGCCATGGGCTTGAGGTGATCCACCGGCACGGACCACGTGGGCGTGGTGGGCGCGCTGACCACCTGGCGAATCGGGCGCGGGCCGCGCTGGTGGTAGCGGTGCACATCGCGCTCCACGGCGGTGAAGAACTGCTCCAGCGTTTCGGGACGCACCTGGGGCGGCGGGTTCACGTCGATGGCGCGCACGATGGTCTGCCCGCCCCGGCACAGCACGAAGCGCAGGCCCAGCGCTTCGGCCTCGTCGAACACGGCGGCGGAGGCATCGAAGGGCATGCCCGGGTAGTAGTGGTACTGGTGGTCGGCCACGGTGGTGCAGCCCGACAGCAGCAGCTCGACCATGCCGAGGCGCGCGGCGATGCGCATCACCTCGTCGTGGTCGAAGTGGCGGCGGTAGGACACGGGCACGGCGCTGAGCCAGCCCATCAATCCTTCGTTGATGCCGGCCGGGATGCCCTTGAGCAGGCTCTGGAACAGGTGGTGGTGGGTGTTGACCCAGCCGGGCATGACAACGCAGCCTTCGGCGTCGATCACGCGCTCATCGGGTTGGGGCGTCAAGGTGCCGATGGCCTCGATCACGTCGCCGCGCACGCGGATGTCGGCGCCATGCGTGGTCACGTCGTGGCGCATCGCATCGCCCGGCAGGCCGGTGAGGATGGCGCGGGCGTTGCGGATCAGGATGGAGGAGGGCGTCGTCATGTCGAATGGCATCAAGGTTCGGTCAGCGGTTCATCTCGCTCTCGTGCCAGCCGCCCAGCGCCCAGCGCGAGATGGCCGACAGCACGGCGAACACGGCCACGCCGGTCAGCGAGATCAGCACCAGGGCCGCGAACAGGCGCGGGATGTTGAGCTGGTAGCCCGATTGCAGGATCTGGTAAGCCAGGCCCGTGCCTGTGCCGCCGGTGCCGGCCACGAACTCGGCCACCACGGCACCGATCAGCGCCAGGCCGCCGGAGATGCGCAGGCCCGCGAAGAAATAGGGCAGGGCCGAGGGTATGCGCAGGCGCACCAGGGTCTGCCAACGGCTAGCGCGCTGCAGCTTGAAGTAGGCTGCCAGGCCGGGGTTCACGCTGCGCAGGCCCACGGTGGTGTTGCTGATGATGGGAAACAGCGCGACCAGCGTGGCGCAGACCACCAGCGACGCGGTCGGGTCCTTCACCCAGATGATGATCAGCGGGGCGATGGCCACCACCGGTGTCACCTGCAGCAGCACGGCATACGGAAAGAAGGCCGATTCGATCCAGCGGCTCTGCACGAAGGCGAAAGCCACCAGCGAGCCCAGCATCACCGACACCAGGAAGGCCAGCACAGTGATCTTCACGGTGACCCACAGTGAGCCGCTGAGCAGCACCCAGTCGGCGATCAGTGTCTTGGCGATGGCCCATGGCGAGGGCACGAGGTAGGCGGGCACGTCGGCGACGACCGTCCAGCCTTGCCACAGGCCCAGCAGCAGCGCGGCCACGATCAGCGGCAGCAGCCACTGGCGGGCGCGTTCGTTCTGGATCAACGGGCGGCTCATGCGTGGGCCTCCGACAGGCTGTGCTGCAGATGGCGCACCAGCTCGTTGAAGCGCGGGCTGGTGCGGAAATCGTCGTTGCGCGGGATGCTGGCGTCGATGGCGATGTCCTCCACCACGCGGCCGGGGCGAGCGGCCATCACGATCACGCGGGTGGACAGGAACACGGCCTCGCTGATGCTGTGCGTCACGAACACCACCGTGAGGCCCTGGCGGCGCCACAGGTCCAGCAGGTCGGTGTCCAGCTTGTTGCGGGTGAACTCGTCGAGCGCGCCGAAGGGCTCGTCCATCAGCAGCAGCTTGGGTTGCGTGACCAGGCCGCGCGCGATCGACACGCGCATCTGCATGCCGCCCGACAGCTCACGCGGGCGGTGCTGGCCGAAGGCGCCCAGACCAACCATCTCCAGTGCCTGGGCCACGCGCGGCGCGGCCTCGGCCTTGGACACGCCGGCCAGGTCCAGCGGCAGGCGCACATTGGCTTCCACGGTGGACCAGGGCATCAGCGTCGCTTCCTGGAAGACGAACGAGAGTTGGTGCTCGGCGTTCGCATCTTGCACGGGCTTGCGCGAGAGCAGGATGCGGCCATCGCTGGGCGCCAGCAGGCCGGCGACCATCTTGAGCAGCGTGCTCTTGCCGCAGCCCGAAGGCCCCAGCAGCGTCACGAACTCGCCGGGCTGGATCGCCAGCGACACCGGCGTCAGCGCGCGGGTGCCGTTGGGGTAGACCTGTTCGGCCGACAGGACTTCAATGGCTGGCACGGGTGCGTTCATACATCTCGATGATGTGCTGGCCTGCCGTGGTGGGCGGGTAGCGGGGTGGGTTGGCATCGCTGAAGCAGCCGGGCAGGGCGCTGACCTCGGCGTGGTAGTCGATGTCGAAGAAGTAGGCGATGGAATAGCGCTCGCGCCCCTGCGGGTTGAAGACGCGGTGCGGCGTGGAGCGGTAGCGATCGTTGGTCCAGCGGGCCATCATGTCGCCGAGGTTGACCACGAAGCTGCCTTTCACCGGTGGCGCATCGAACCAGCTGCCATCGGCCGCCTGCACCTGCAGGCCGCCGGCGTCGTCCTGTGCCAGCAGGGTCACGCTGCCCCAGTCGGTGTGGGCGCCGCAGCCGAGCTGGCCGGGCAGCAGTGCCTCCGAGGGCGGCTGCTCTGGGTAGTGCAGCAGGCGCAGCACGGGCATCGGATCGAGCAGGTAGCGCTCGAAGTGGTCGGGCGGCAAGCCCAGGCCTGCCGCCATCAGTGAAAGCAGCCTGTGCGACAGCGCATTGAGCGCCTGCTCATAGGCCTGCACAGCCTGTTTGAAGCCCGGCACCAGGGCCTCATCGGGCCACTGATTGGGGCCCTGGTTGGGCGTGCCGGCCTTCACCAGCGGATCGTCCTCATCCCGGTCCACGCCGAGATAGAAGCTCTCCTTCAGATCCCCCGGCTGGCCGGGCTCCAGCGCCTGCCACCCGATGGGGTCGAAGCCCCGGTGGATGCCGCTGCGCTCGATGTGCCAGCGGGCCTTGTCAGGCTCGCTCAGCGCGAAGAAGCGCTGTGCCGCATCGAAGGCAGCCGCGCGCAGGGCAGAGTCCATGCCGTGGCCCACGAGGTAGAAGAACCCGCGGTCGCGGCAGGCCTGGTCGATGCGCCCCGCCAGGCCTTCGGTTTGGCGCAGGTCGATGATGGGCAGGCTCATGGCAGAACCTTGAGGTCCTTGACGAACTGGGTGGTGTAGGTCTTCTTCAGGTCGACCTTGCCGGGATCCACCAGCTTGTTGGCCACCATCATGTCGAAGGTCTTCTTCATGCGCTCATCCGTCAGGATGCCGATGCCCAGCTTGGCCGCATCGCCGCCGAAGACCATGCCCTCGGACTTCATCTTGCTGATGCCATTGGCGATCAGGTCGTCCGTCATGTTGGGGTTGTCCTTCTTGATGAGGGCATTGCCTGGCGTGGGGTCGGCGCTGAGGTAGCTCTTCCAGCCTTCCATCGAGGCCTTCACGAAGGCGGCCACGATCTTGGGCTTGTTCTTCACGGTGTCGGCCGTGCACACCACGGTGGTGGCGTACGGCGGCCAGCCCAGGTCGGACAGCAGGAACACGCTCGGCTTGAGCTTGCCTTCCTTCTCGATGCTGTAGGGCTCGGAGGCCAGGTAGCCTTGCTGCGCGATGTCCTTGTCGGCCAGGAAGGGCTGGATGTTGAAGGTGTAGGGGCGCACCTGGCTGTCGGTGAAGCCATACTTGCTCTTGACCCAGGGCCAGTAGGTGACCAGGCCTGCGCTGCCCACCAGGATGGTCTTGCCCTTGAGCTCTTCGAATTTCTTGACCTGCGGGTGCGCGATGATCACGGCCGGATCCTTCTGGAAGGCCGCGGCCACGGTGACGGCGGGGATGCCCTGCTCCCAGGCCTTGATGGTCTGTACGTCGTAGCCCATGATGCAGTCGGCCTGGCCGGCCACCAGCAGCTGCATCAGGTTGACCTGCGGGCCGCCCATCTTGATCGTCACGTCCAGGCCGGCCTTGCCGTACAGGCCCGTGGCCTGCGCCTGGTAGAAACCGCCGTGCTCGGCCTGCGCGTACCAGTTGGTCAGGAAGGTGAACTTGTCGGCGGCCTGCGCGGGCAGGGCCGATGCCAGCACGGCGGCACTGGCCGCAGTGGACAGTGCCAGCTTTGTGAACTTGCTCAGCGACAGGGGTTGGCGTCGGGTCATCGTCAAGGCTCCGGTGGGGTGAAGTCGGTTGAAGTGGGTTGGTATCTCAGTCGATGCGGAAGGCTCAGCGCAGACCGCCCAGGCGGGCCCGCACCTTGGTCAGGAAACGGTGGCGTTGCGCGCGCGTGGCGTAGTTCATCGAATGCAGCTGCAGCCACTGCGCACGGCAGCGGCGCGCGAACAAGGGGCGCAGGCCGCGCATGAACAGGCTGCGGCCCGGATCGCCGATCACGCGCAGCCACCACCATGGCGAACCCGAGGTGGTGATGCCGACGAAGTGGCGGATGTTGTCCAGGCAGCCACGGATCGGGCGCAACGGATGGCCGCCCAGGCGGAAGGCGACGCCCGGCAGCATCACGCGGTCCAGCCAGCCCTTGAGGATGGCGGGCGGGCCGTACATCCAGGTGGGGTAGATCACAATGAGTGCATCGGCCCATTGCAGTGGCTCGACGTGCGCGTTGAGCGCATCGATGTTGACCTGCGTGTCACCGAGGTAGGTGACTTTCTCGGCCGCGCCCAGTACAGGATCGAAGCCCAGCCCGTACAGATCCAGATCGCGCACCTCGTGCCCGGCCGCGCGCAGCGTGTCCACGGCCGCCTGATGCAGCGCGGCGTTGAAGCTGTGCGGATCCGGGTGGGCGAACACGACGAGGCACTTCATGACGAACGGGCCTCCCGTGTAGCGGGCTGTGGGCGGCGCAGCTCAGATGGCTGCGGTGGCTGAAAGCCGGGCAAGGCGTTCATGGCGGTGTGTGCATGCTTGACATGGCGGCCCTGCCGCACAACACGGCGGCAGAACCTTTGGTGAACCATCTCAAGAGCAATTTCCGGTCAGTGGCACCGGGGAGGTGCCACTGGTGAACGCTTCTACTCTTGCCTTCAGATCAATGCAAACTGCGGGCCAGCTTGTTGATCCTGATCAAACTCAATCAGTGCCCCTGGCTGCCGCGATGCGCCCACGCCGTGGTGCGCTTCTCGACCACCGAGAACAGCTCGTACATCACCATCGCCATCGCGCCGACGACGACCAGGCCCGCGAAGGCCAGCGCCATCTGCATCGACGAGCCGGCGCTGATCAGCAGGTAGCCGATGCCCTCGTTGGCCGCTGTCATCTCCGACACCGTGGTGCCGACGAAGGCCAGCGTGATCGCCACCTTGAGCGAGCCGTAGAAGTAGGGCATCGAGCGCGGCAGTCCGACCTTGACCAGCACATCCCAGCGCTTGGCGCCGAGCACGCGCAGCACATCCTCCAGCTCGGGCTCCAGCGTGGCCAGTCCCGTGGCGATGTTCACCGTGATCGGGAAGAAGCTGATCAAAAAGGCCGTGAGCACCGCAGGGCCCACGCCGATGCCCAGCCACACCACCAGGATGGGGATGAAGGCCGCCTTGGGCAGCGCGTTGAAGGCCGTCATCAAGGGGTAGATGGCCGCATAGGCCGCGCGCGAGCTGCCGATCAGGAAGCCCAGCAGCACGCCCACCACGATGGAGAGGCCGAAGCCCACCATCGTCACCCAGAAGGTGCGCCAGGCGTGCCGCAGGATCTCGTCGCGGAACTCCAGGAACTGGTGCGCGATGCGGCTGGGGCTGGGGAAGAGGTACTCCGGCACGTCGAAGGCCACGCAAATGAACTGCCACACCAGTAGCACGGCCAGCAGCAGCACCCAGGGGGACCAGCGTTCGGTTTGTTTCTGGCTGAGCTTCATTGGGCGATGTCCGTGGTGCTGTTGGAGGAAGCCGCCAGGTTGGTCGGCTTGCGCAGCGCGCCGATGTGGCCGCGCAGTTCGTGCACGATGGCGGTGAACTCGGGGGTGTAGGTCACCTCCAGGTCACGCGGGCGCGGCAGCTCGATCTCGCGCTGGGCCACGATGCGGCCGGGGCTTCGGCTCATCACATACACGGTGTCGGCCAGGAACACGGCCTCGCGCAGGTCGTGCGTCACCAGGATCACGTTGAACTTCTGCGCGGCCTGCAGGTCGCGCAGGGCGCACCACAGCTCTTCGCGCGTGAAGGCGTCGAGCGCGCCGAAGGGCTCGTCCAGCAGCAGCATCTTGGGCTCGTGGATCAGCGCGCGGCAGATGCTGGCGCGCTGCTGCATGCCGCCCGAGAGCTGCCACGGGAACTTGTCCTCGTAGCCGCCCAGGCCCACGCTCTGCAGCAGGGCACGGGCCTTGGCCTCGTATTCCTTGCGCTTGGCCTTGAAGGTGGAGCGGTAGGGCTCCACGATCTCCAGGGGCAGCATCACATTGCTGACCACCGTGCGCCAAGGCAGCAGCGATGGGGCCTGGAAGGCCATGCCGGTGATCTTGAGCGGGCCGTTCACGTGCTTGCCATCGATCAGGATGTGCCCCTTGGACGGCATCTTGAGCCCGGTGGTCAGCTTCATGAAGGTGGATTTGCCACAGCCCGACGGGCCGACGATGGCGATGAACTCGCCTTCGGCCATCTTCAGGCTGATGTCCTCGACCGCGAACTGGCCGTTGGCCAGCAGCTCGTCGTTGTAGGCCAGCCAGACGTTCTGGAAATCGACGAAGGTGCTCATCGGTGGGGTACCTCGTTCGTGTTGCGCATGGGGTGTTCTCAGCGGGGATCGTTGTTGTCGTTGTTCAGGCGCTGATCACTTCTTGGGCAGCACGTTCAGGTCGGCGGCCGGGGGCAGGTAGGCCGGCGTCCACACGGCGTCGGGGTTCACGCGGGTCTTGGTGGCGAAGGCGTCACCCACTTGCGAGGCCATCAGCGACAAGCGCGGCAGCTTGACCTGGCCGAAGCCTTCGGCGCGGGCGTCCGGGCTGTTGACCACGTCGTTGATGGCCATCTTCAGGCGGCGCTGCTCAAGTCCCACGTTGATGATGCCGTCGCGGGCCTTGACGCTGTCGATGGCGGCGTCGGGGTTGGCCAGCACTTCCTTCACGCCCTTGGCGAAGGCCTTCAGGAAGGCCTTGGCGGCTTCCGGGTTCTCCTTCAGGAACTTGGGCGAGGCGATGATCACGTTGCCGTAGAGCTTCACGCCGTATTGGGCGTAGGGCAGCACGATCACGTCTTCGGCTTTCACGCCGCGGGCTTCCAGGTTCAGCAGCGAGGTGAAGGTGAAGCCGGTGATGGCGTCCACATCGCCACGCACCAACATGGTTTCACGCAGCGGCGGGTCCATGCTGATCCAGGTGACCGCACCAAGTTTGTTCGCTTTGGCGAAAATCGGCCACGACTTGCGGCCCGAGTCGAACACCGGCGCGCCCAGCTTCTTGCCTACCAGGTCGGCCGGTGTCTTCATGCCGGACTTCTTCAGCATGAAAGCGGCGGCCGGCGTGTTGTTGTAGACCATCATGATGGCCACGGGCTTGTTGGGCACGTCGGGGTTGTTGGCGTGGAACTCCATCAGGGCGGCCAGGTCGGCGAAGCCCATGTCGTAGGTGCCCGAGGCCACGCGGGTCACGGTGCCGCCCGAGCCGTTGCCGGCGTCGATGCTCACGTCCAGGCCAGCCTGCTTGAAATAGCCCTTGGCGGCAGGCTGCAGGAACAAGGCGGCGGGGCCTTCGAAGCGCCAGTCCAGCTGGAACTTGACGGGGGTGTCGGCGCGCACCATGGTGGGGCTCACGATGCCCAAAGTCAGTGCGGCGGCGGAAAGGGCAGTGCTGAGCAGGGCGCGGCGGGTGGACTTCATCACGGTCATGTCGAAAGGCTCCGGGGGGTAAAACTGTATACAGTTCTGTGTGCAGCAAGAAGCATGCACACCCTCTGGAGCCGTGCTCGTGACGATGGGAAATCAGGTCATCTCGTGGAAGACGTTCAAGGCCACGCGCTCACATCGGCTTGAACAGATGCGCGTAGCTGCGACTCACCGTCAAACGTTCGCTGCGCCCTTTGAGGTACAGATGGATCTTGCCCGCGTCTTCCCGAACGACCTTGTCGATCAGCGCGGTGCATACCACGATGCCGCGGTGGATCTGCGTGAACTGGCGGGTGTCCAGCCGGGGCATCAGGTCGCGCAGGGGTGTGCGGATCAGCAGGGCGCGGTGTTGCGTGACGACGCGCACGTACTTGTTGTCGGCCTCGAAGTAATGGATGTCGGCCGTGGCGATCATGTGCAGGGTGGTGCCGATACCGGCCTGGATCATCGTGAGCGGCGGCTCCTGCGCGGCCGATGCCAGGCGCAGCGCGTGGAACGAGGCCAGGGCCGCGGTGTCGTTGCCATGGGCAGTGCCGTGGCGCTCCGTCAAGCGCGCTTGCAGGCGCTCGCAGGTCAGGCCCAGGCGCTCGGACTCCACTGGTTTGAGCACGTAGTCCACGGCGGCACGCTCGAAGGCATCGATGGCGAAACGGTCGAAGGCCGTCACGAAGACGATCAAAGGAGCAGGGCGATCAGCGGGCCAGCCATCGACGATGTCTTCCACGGCGTCCAGGCCATTGCGCTCGGGCATCTGGATGTCCATGAAGAGGATGTCGGGCAAGTGCTGATGCGCAGCGTCGATGGCCGAGACGCCGTCGTGCACGATGGCCTGGATCTGCAGGCCTGGCCACAGCTTGCCCAGGGTCTTGGCCAAGGCTCTGGCCAGCAGTGGTTCGTCTTCGGCGATCAGCGCGGTCGGGGTGTTCGCGCTCATGCGGCACCTTTCTGAAGTGGCATGGGCAGGCGCACGGTGACCTCTGTGGCATCCAGCTCGCGCAGGTGGCGCAACTCGACATGATCGCCAGGGCCGCACAGCATGGCCAGGCGTTCCTTCACGCTGTGCAGGCCGAAACCTGGCCTGGGGGCCTCTTGCGGGTGGCGGGGGTGCTGTGATCCCGAGTTGCGTACTCGCAGCACCAGCTGGTCGGCTTCCTGCACGGCGGCCACGCTCAGTTCGCCGCCGTGCCGGCGCTGCTCCAGGCCATGCCGGATGGCGTTCTCGATCAAGGGCTGCAGCAGCATGGCGGGCACGGGCGTCGCACGCAGGGCCTCGGGCAGGCTCAGGGTGGTCTGCAGGCGTTCACCCATGCGGATCTGCATCAGGGCCAGGTAGTCTGATGCGAGTTTGAACTCGTCGCCCAAAGCGTGGTGCGCGCTGCGGCTGCCATCGAGCGTCGAGCGCAGGAAGCCGATCAGGTGCAGCAGCATGGTGCGCGCCTGCTGAGGGCTTTCATCGATCAACTCGTAGAGGTTGGACAGCGTGTTGAACAGCATGTGCGGATCGAGTTGGGCGCGCAGCAGCTGCAGTTGCGCGTCGGTGGTGAGCCTGTGCGCCATGCGCTCGCGGGCATCGCGGTGGGTCCAGCGGTCATGCAGGTACTCGAAGACGTAGGACGACACCACGCCGAAGTACATGTTGACCAAGGTGGCCGAGCCCGCCGGTGGGATCTGCGCCAGATGAGCCTGGCCCCAGTCCGACTGCTGAAGGGTGACGAAGGCCAGTTGTGCGGCCCATGCGCTCAAGAGTGGGCACAAGGCCATGCTCAGGAGGATCAGCCCCCCGATGGTCGCGGCCGGCAGGGCCTTGAACAGCCCGACCTGCTTGTAGCGTCCCTGTGCATCGGGCAGGCGCCGCCAGCCGGCCCGCATGACGAGTAGCCCGCAAGAGCCGTTGATCAGCAGGCCGAACAGCACGATGAGCTGCATCCACAGGAAGAAGTCCAGTCCGCCGTGTGTCGCGGGGGGCCGGTACATCACTTCGAGCGTCAGGAAGGTCGTGGCCCCCATGTTGCCGATGACCTGGTTGAAGACAAGCTGCCGCAGCCCGAAGCCGCGCCATGTCAGCCGGGGCGGGTAGGGCGCATGGGTCTGGTGAAACGGATGGGGTACCGCGAGGCGGATCATGGGGAACAGCATCGTGAGTCCGGATGGGCGAGCCTAATGCATGCCCCAGGGATTCGGACAGGGGCGATGGTGCGAAACGCGGATTGGCGGCCTTGAATGGCAGCCTTGCCTGTGCGAAATGCAGCCAGGGCCCATGCCATGACTTGCATGCCATCCAGGGCTGTTGTCAGCCTGTCCGTCTCATGGCTGTGCCCCTTTGTCCGATGCCGCTGGGCTGTCGCGAGATGTCCACCTAGATTGGCCCGCGATGCCACACGGGCTTCATCACCCCGGACAAACGCAAGGACACCCACATGACTCATCCATGGACAAGGCCGGCGGCCCGTTTCGCATCCTCGTGTGCTTTAGGCGCACTGCTGATGGCTTCGGCGCATGCCACATTGTTCACCCCGGCGCCGCCGAGGGTCCAGACCAGCCAGGGCGAGATCAGCGGCAAGCTGGTCGATGGCGTGCGCGCCTACCTGGGCATTCCGTATGCGGCGCCGCCCGTCGGCGAGCTGCGATGGCAGCCGCCCCAACCGCCCGCGGGCTGGAGCGGGACCCGCGATGCTCGGGCTTTCAGCGATCGCTGTGCACAGCCCGCGAGTTTCCTGTCACCCAAGTCGGCCAATGAGGATTGCCTCTACCTCAACGTGCATGTGCCCGACGACATCGGCAACGGCAAGCTGCCCGTGATGGTGTGGATCCATGGCGGGGCCTTCCTGTCTGGCTCGGCGGCCGATTACGACATGACCAAGCTGGCCAACAAGGCGCACGTGGTCGTGGTGTCGATCAACTACCGCCTGGGCGCGTTTGGCTTCTTCCGCGCGCCGGAGCTGGCGGCGCAGCACCAGTCGTCCAACCTCGGGCTGCAGGATCAGCAGGCCGCGTTGCGCTGGGTGCAGTCGCAGATCGGGCGCTTCGGCGGCGATGCATCGCGCGTGACGCTGTTCGGCCAGTCAGCAGGCGGCGCCAGCGTCTGCCTGCACACCGTGTCGCCTGGCTCTAAGGGCCTGTTCCACCGCGCCATCATGCAAAGCGGCACCTGCAGTCTGTTGACCACGACGCCGCCTGAAGTCATGGAAGCGCAGTCGGCCAACCTGGGTATTCAGTTGGGCTGCCCCAGCGGGCCCGGGCAACTGGCGTGCATGCGCGACAAGCCCGCTGCCGACGTGGTGACGGCCTCCGTTCCCAATGGCAACGAAGTTCGGGATGTGACCCTCCGCTGGACGCCGGTGCGCGATGGCGTCACGCTCACGGGCGATCCTGGCCAGCAGGTGCAGCAAGGGCAGTTCCAGCGCGTGCCCATGATGATCGGCACCACCCACGATGAAGGCGATCTGTTCGTGGGCTTGGAATACCACATGGCCTTGTTCAGAACGGTGCGCCAGTCGGATGTGGAGTTCTACATCGGGCAGATGGCGGGCAGTGACCCCAACCGGGCTGCTCAACTGCGAGGCACCTACACCAAGCAGGCCTATGGCTCGCTCGACCGGGCTTTCAGCGCGCTGCTGACCGACTACTTCTTCTCGTGCGACGCCATGCGCGAGACAGAAGCCTTTGCCCGCCAGACGCCGACCTACAGCTATGAGTTCTCCGAGACTGGCTTGCCTTTCCTCTTCCCTGATCCGCTGATGCGCCTGGGCTCCGTGCATGGGGCCGAGCTGATCTTCCTGTTCCAGGGCAGCCAACAGACCTGGCCCATGCTGTTCTGGAACAAGGCTCAGAAGCAGTTGTCCGAGCAGTTGATCGGCCAGTGGGGGCGCTTCGCCGCGACGGGTAATCCCAACGGGCCTTTGCTGCCTCAGTGGCCGGCATTCAACGCCCAGCGAGCGAGTTCCTTGAACATCAACAGCGGCGGCACGACCGTGTTTGGCTCGGCGGCCTACAGGCAGGACCACCAGTGCGTCTTGTTCGATCCCTCATGAGCTGAGGGCATGCGGGGCTATCGGCCGGTGGGCCCCGCCAGCAGCCACAGTGAGGTGAGCAGCAGCATCCATGCGAAGGCCGCGCGCAGCTTCCGCTCAGGCAGGCGCTGCGCCAGGGCCACCCCGGCCGACACGGTGAACATGCCGGCCGCGGCCAGTGGCAGACCCATGGACCAGTCCACCTGGTGTGCGGTGGCGTAGGTGCTCAGCGCGATGACCGAACTGGGCGCGACCAAGGCCAGGGCGAAGCTCTGCGCCATGGTCTGGCGCTGCCCGAACAGGCTGGTGAAGATGGGCGTGGCCACCAGGCCGCCACCGATGCCCAGCAGGCCCATGCTGCTGCCGCCGACCAGGCCCACCAGCGGCAGATAGCGTTGAGGCATGCGTGCCGTCGGGGCATGGGGCGCGGGCCCCTGTGCAGCGGCCTGCTCATCTTCTTGGCGTGCACGCCGCTGCTGGTGCAACAGGTGCAATGACAGGCCCAGCAGAAACAGGCTGAATACCTGCCGCAGCCAGTGCGGCGGCATGCGCGTGGCCACGTGCGCGACGACCCAGGTGGTGGCCGCGGCGATCACGCCCAGGGCCAGCGCGCGCCGCCAGGGCACGGGCTGGTGCCGGGTGTAGCGCCACCAGCCGATCAGCAGGTTGGGCACCATCATCACCAGGGCGGTGCCTTGGGCCATGGGCTGGTCCATGCCGTAGGCCAGCACCAGCAGCGGGATGGCGATGATGCCGCCGCCGATGCCGAACAGCCCCCCGAAGAAGCCCAGCAGGGCGCCCAGCGCCAGGGCGGGCAGGAAGTGCAGGATCGACATTGCGGACAGGGACAGCATGGCGCCCATGATCATTGATGACTTGCATTTCATCAATGGTGGTGAAATCATTTGATTCGTTACTCAAACGCATCAATTGCCGTGCCTTGCCGACCAAGCCCATGAGCGACGCCCAAGACCTCGCCTTCTTCGCCCTGCTGGCCCGCCATCCCAGCCTGGCCTCCGCCGCGCCTGAGTTGGGCGTCACGCCCCCAGCCGTGAGCCGCCGCCTGGCCGCGCTCGAAAAACGCCTGGGCGTGCGCCTGTTCCACCGCACCACGCGGCGCCTCAGTCTCACCCCCGAGGGCGAGCGCTACCTGGAAGAGGGCAGCCGCATCCTGCGCGAGATCGACACGCTGGAGCGCTCGCTGGCCGCCAGCCGCGAGCAGCCGCGTGGCCTGCTGCGCATCAACGCCACCTTCGGCTTCGGGCGCCGCCACCTGGCACCGGCCATCTCAGATTTCGCCTGGCGATATCCAGAGGTGGAGGTGCTGCTGGAGCTCACCGACAAGCCGCTGGATTTGACCGCCCACGCCATGGACATCGGCATCCGCTTCGGCGAGCCGCCCGACCGCCGCGTGCTGGCGCGCAAGATCGTCGACAACCGCCGCCTGCTGTGCGCCGCGCCCAGCTACCTGGCCGCGCATGGCGAGCCGGCCATGCCGCGCGATCTGGCCGATCACCAATGCATCGTCATCCGCGAGAACACCAGCGCCTTCAACAACTGGCAACTCTCGGATGGACGCCAGCAGACACTGGTGAAGGTGCGCGGCCCGCTCAGCACCAACCACGGCGAGGTGGCGGTGGACTGGGCCGTGGCCGGCCACGGCATCCTGCTGCGCTCGGAGTGGGACATCGCGCCCATGCTCAAGGCCGGCGAGCTGCGCCAGGTGCTGCCCGACTGGGCCGACGTGTCGGCCGACATCCACGCGCTGTACCCGCAGCGCCACCACCTGTCGGCCAAGGTGCGCGTGTTCATCGATTTCCTGGTCGATCGCTTCGCTGCCTACAGGGCCAAGGCCCCGTAGCTAGAATGGCGCCCTTCGCCAATCAACCGGGGTGTGCCTGTGTCTGACCGTCTCTTCGTGCTGTCGCAATACGTCCTGCCCAAGCAGGCCCTGACGGCCCTGGCGGGCAAGGCCGCATCCGCCAAGGGCGGCGCGCTGACCACGGCGGTGATCCGCTGGTTCGTCAAGCGCTACAGCGTGAACATGGGCGAGGCGGCCAACCCGGACATCACCGTCTACCCCACCTTCAACGAGTTCTTCACACGGCCTTTGAAGCCCGGTGTGCGGCCAATCGCGAACGCCGACCTGGTCTGCCCGGTCGATGGCGCCATCAGCCAGTTCGGCCGCATCGAGCGCGACCAGATCTTCCAGGCCAAGGGCCACAGCTACAGCACCACCGCGCTGGTGGGCGGCGACAGCACGCTGGCCAAGCAGTTCGAGAACGGCAGCTTCGCCACGATCTACCTCAGCCCGCGCGACTACCACCGCATCCACATGCCTTGCGACGGGCGCCTGCTGCGCATGATCTACGTGCCGGGCGATCTGTTCTCGGTGAACCCGGCCACGGCGCGCGGTGTGCCCGGTTTGTTCGCGCGCAACGAACGCGTGGTCTGCGTGTTCGAAGGGCCGACGGGGCCGTTCGTGCTGACCCTGGTGGGCGCCACCATCGTGGGCAGCATGGGCACGGTGTGGCATGGCGTGGTCAACCCGCCGCGTTCGCGCCAAGTGCGGGAATGGCGCTACGACGATCAGCAGATCGTGCTGCGAAAAGGCGAGGAGATGGGGCGTTTCCTGCTCGGCTCCACCGTGGTGTTGCTGTTCCCGCAAGGGCCGCTGGCCTTCAACCCGGGCTGGCAACCGGCTGGGGCGGTGCGCCTGGGCGAGGAAATGGCGCGCGTTTGATGGTGGCGAATTAAGGGTTACCCCCGGGATATGGGGGGTGGAGACATTTGTCCTCAATTATGGGCAGATGGGCGGAGATAATTCCCGCCACATGAGATTCACCCCCTACTGACGAGGCCCGCGCGGCGCTTGCAGTGGTCGCCGAAAGGTTTTGCTGTGCCGCGCCTGTCTGGATTCCTGGTTCTTTTGTTGTCCGCGATCCTGGTGCTGGCCTTGGGCACGGGCGCGTGGTGGGCCGCCGAGGCCCTGGTTGTTTCCCGCACGGTGAGCGAGGGCCGCACGGTGGCCGACATGGCCGAGAACGTGGGGCGCTGGGCCTCGCAGTACGGCGGCGTGCATGTGCGCACCGAAGGGACCAAGGCGGCGCTGCCCGGCACCTTCCTGACCCGGTCCGTGTACGCCGTGAGCGGTGACGATGCCGCCTTCCTGCAGGGCGCCAAGGCCACCGACAAGGCCGATGCGAAGCCCTCCGAGAAGGAAGTGATGCAGCGTGTCGAGGCTTACCACTGGAAGAACCCGGCGCTGATCCAGCGCGAGCTGGCCGACGTGCTGCTGGCCGCTGGCAGCAAGGCCCAGTACCGCCTGACCGCGCGCACGGTGCTCAACGAGAGCAACGCGCCCAACGCCTTCGAGCTCGAAGCGCTGACGGCCATGCAGGCCTCGGCCGAGCGCCAGACAGCCGCCAGTGCCGCACGCGTGGCGGTGCATCAGCCGGCGAACCAGGCGACCGCGCAAGCCGCTGGCGAGCCGCTGGAGTACTGGAAGGTGGAGGGCGGTCGTCTGCTGTACGCCCGCGCCGTGGTCGCCCAGAAGAGCTGCCTGAAATGCCATGACTCGGCCGCCAAGGCGCCCGAGTTCCTGCGCGTGAACAACCAGTTCAACGGCGGTGGTGGGTTCGGCTACGTGGCCGGCAAGCCTGCCGGCGTGATCAGCGTGACCGTGCCGGTGCCAGATACCTATACGCTGCTGAGCGATGGCCTGCCAGGCAAGGCTTGGTTGGCCTTCGCGGGCGCGGCAGTGGCCGGGCTGGGCGTGGTGGGGCTGACCTTGGCGGGCATGTTCAAGCGCCGTGCGACCGATGGCGCGAAGCCCGGTGCGCCACGGTCCGGTTTCCCGTCGGCGCCGGGAACGGGCCCGGGTGCAGGCGCATCGCGGCCGATGCCGCTCTGAGGCGTTGAGACCACGGTGAGCCCGGGTGTGCTCAGGCGGTCGTGCGGATCACGACGCGGCCGCGCACGTGGCCGTCCATCAGTTCCCGCGCAGCCTGGATCGCGCCGCTGAGCGGTGCTTCCGAGGTGATCTGTTCGAGCAAGGTGGGATCCAGGTCGCGCGCCAGGCGTGTCCAGGCTTCCTGGCGCTTGGCGAGCGGGGCCATCACGCTGTCCACGCCCAGCAGGGCCACGCCCCGCAAGATGAAGGGCATCACGGTGGCCGGCAGGTCGAAGCCCTGGGCCAGGCCGCAGGCGGCCACGGCGCCACCGTAGCGCGTCTGCGCGCAGGCGTTGACCAAGGTGTGGCTACCCACGGCATCGACCACTGCCTTCCAGCGCTCCTTCTGCAGGGGCTTGCCCGGGCTGCCCAGCTCGGCGCGGTCGATGATGCTCTTGGCGCCCAGTTGCTTCAGGTAGGCCTCTTCGCTGGCCTTGCCGGTGGCGGCCACCACGGTGTGCCCCAGGCGTGACAGCAAGGCCACGGCCACCGAGCCCACGCCGCCCGTGGCGCCGGTGACCAGCACCTCGCCATCGCCGGGCTGGTTCAGCACGCCATGGCGCTCCAGCGCCATCACGCACAGCATCGCGGTATAGCCGGCCGTGCCGATGGCCATGGCCTGGCGGGTGGTGAAGGCCTCGGGCAGGCGGACCAGCCAGTCGCCGTGCAGGCGGGCCTTGGCGGCCAGGCAGCCCTTGTGTGTCTCGCCCACGCCGTAGCCATTGAGGATGACGCGATCGCCGGCCTTCCACGCGGCGTGCTCGCTGTCCAGCACGGTGCCGGCGCCGTCGATGCCGGCGACCATGGGCCAGCTGCGCACCACGGGCGACTTGTTGGTGATGGCCAGACCATCCTTGTAGTTGAGCGTGGAGTGCTCGATGGCGACGGTGACGCCGCCGCCGTCCGCGAAGGTGGGCAGGAAGCTGTCGTCCACCTCGCGCAGTTCGGCGCTGAAGTCGGGGTTCTTGTCGAGGACGAGGGCGTTGAACATGGGTGTCTCCTGGTACGTACCCGGTGCGGTGGCGCCGCGGGATGGCGCCGGGTGTCTGCCGGGCATCTTAGGGCCTGTGGCGATGGCCCTGAAGGGAATGCTATTGCTGCGCGCTTGAGCGGTGGCATGACAAGCCCCTTGGCCAGCTTGTTCGGGGCTGGAGGATCACAATGAAGCATCCCGCTGAACACGCACAAGGATCCATCATGAGCGCCGCTTCCCTGACCGAGCTGATGGGCATCGATCTGCCAGTGATCCAGGCGCCGATGGCCGGGGTGCAGGGCAGTGCCTTGGCGATTGCGGTGAGCGAGGCCGGAGGGCTGGGTTCGCTGCCGGCGGCCATGCTGGGCGACGATGCGCTGCGCAAGGAACTGGCGGCCATCCGCGCGGCCACGTCCAGGCCTTTCAACGTGAACTTCTTTGCGCATCAGCCGCCGGTGCCGGATGCGGCGCGTGACGCAGGCTGGAGGCAGGCGCTGCGCCCCTATTACGCCGAGTTCGGCGCCAACGAAGCGGATATCCCGCAAGGCCCGGGACGCCGCCCGTTCAGTGCGGAAGTGGCCGAGGTGATCGAGGCTTTCAGGCCCCCGGTGATCAGCTTTCACTTCGGCTTGCCTGACGAGGCGTTGCTGGCGCGTGTACGCAGCTGGGGTGCGAAGGTGCTGTCGTCGGCCACCACGGTGGCCGAGGCGCGCTGGCTGGCCGATCGCGGCGTGGACGCCATCATCGCGCAGGGCCTGGAGGCTGGCGGCCACCGGGGTTTGTTCCTGTCCGACGATGTGGGCACGCAGGTGGGCCTCTTCGCGCTGCTGCCGCAGATCGTGCGTGAGGTGCGGGTGCCAGTGATCGCGGCTGGTGGTATCGCCGATGTGCAAGGTGTGGCGGCGGCGCAGGCACTGGGTGCGGCGGGCGTGCAGGTGGGTACTGCCTACCTGTTGTGCCCGGAATCCACGACCAGCGCCTTGCACCGCGCGGCGCTGCGCAGCGAAGGCGCGGCTGAGACGGCCTTGACCAATGTGTTCAGTGGCCGGCCGGCGCGCGGCATCGTCAACCGCGCGATGCGCGAACTGGGGCCGATCAGCGCGGTGGCGCCGGCCTTCCCGCTGGCCACGGCCGCGATCGCGCCCTTGCGCGCCAAGGCCGAGGCGGCCGGCTCGTCGGATTTCTCGCCGCTGTGGTCGGGGCAGAACGCGAGCGGTTGCCGCGAGGTTCCGGCCGCGCGGCTCACACGGGATCTGGCGGCGGGCTGGGTGGCCAGTCCAGCGAGCGCCGGCTCGTGAAGCTGCGGCGCTGGCCAGTGACCGGATCGTCGAAGGCCAGGTGACGGGCCAGCAGTTGCAGAGGTTGTCGCCAATCCGGCGGCGTATCCAGTGGATCTGCGGCCTGCAGCACCGGGTAGATGCGGTCATTGACAAGGGGGATGCCCAAGGCGTGCATGTGCGCGCGTAGCTGGTGGCGCTTGCCTGTGTGCGGGCTCAGGCGGTACAGGCCCCGGCCTTGGTCGGGTCGGCCTTCGATCAGTTCGATCAGCGTCTCTGAATTGGGCTCGCCCGGCACTTCTTCCATGGCCATGAAGTGCGCGCTTTCGAGCAGGCGGCTGCGGTGGGTCAAGGGCAGCGCCAGATCCACCCGCAACGGCGCGACGGCTTCGTACACCTTGCGCACGGCCCGTTCGCGGAACAGTGCCTGGTAGACATTGCGCTCGTGCGGACGCGCGGTGAAGGCGATCAGGCCGGCGGTCTCGCGGTCCAGCCGGTGGATGGGGACCAGGGTGTCGATGCCCAGGCGGCGCTTGAGACGCACCAGCAATGTCTCCTGCACGTAACGGCCCTTGGGCGTGATGGGCAGGAAGTGCGGCTTGTCGGCGATCACCAGGTGCTCGTCCATGAAGACGATGTCTTCCTGGAAAGGGATGGGGTGCTCGAAGGGCAGGGCGCGCCAGTAGTGCAGGCGGGTCTGCGGGCGATAGGCCGCCTCAGGTGGCACGGGCTGGCCGTCGTCGTCGAGCACGTCGCCGGCTTGCATGCGCGTTGCCCATTCCACGCGAGAGACGGCGGGCAGTCGCTCGGCCATGAAGTCGAGCACCGTGGGCCATGGGCCGCTGGGCAGGGCCACGCTGCTCGGGCTGACGCCATCACGCGTGGGCAGGGGCGGGCGCGGGGGGCGGCTCATCGTGGCGCGATCATGGGGCGGATGATCACGTGGCTGCGCGCATCGAGCATCACCCGAAGATCCCTGTCACGGCTGCGGTTTGCCGGGCTTGCGCGGCTTCGGGTTCACCGAATCCAGGCGCTGCGCGCGTTCGAGGCGCCAGGCCTCGTCGGGCGAGTCGTCATACACCTCGTGCGCGGTGGTGTCGGTCTCCTGCAGGTGCGCATCGAGCGCCACGCGGTTGTCGAAGACGAAGCACTCGCCGTCCCAGTCACGCTCGGCATCGGGCAGCGTGTGCAGGAAGTTCACGATGCCGCCATCGAGCTGGTAGACGTCCAGGCCCAGATCGCGCTGCATCCAGGCGCTGGTCTTCTCGCAGCGGATGCCACCGGTGCAGTACATGGCCACGCGCCTGCCTTCGGCTTTCCACTGCGGGGCCTGCGCGCGCAGGTAGGCCGGGAAGTCGCGGAAGTTGCCCACACCTGGATCGATGGCGCGCTTGAAGCGGCCTAGCCTGTATTCGAAGTGGTTGCGGTTGTCCAGCAGCACCACGTCGTCCTGGTTGATCAACTCGCGAAAATCCTGCGGGCTCAAGTGGTTGCCGGCTGCGCGCTCGGGCACGACGCCGGTAACGCCATCCACGCCCAGGGCCACGATCTCGTCCTTGCGGTGCACGCGCACCTTCCAGAAGGGTCGTGTGGTGCACGCACTGCGCTTGAAGGGCATGTCGCTGAACAGGCCGTGCAGGCGCGGATCGTGGTGCATGGCATGTTCGAAGGCATCGAGTTGCTCGGTCGTGGCGGCCAGCGCGCCGCTGATGCCCTCATGCGCGACCAGCACGCTGCCGGTCAGCGGGGCGACGAGTTCGCGCAGCAGCGCCACCACGCCGTCCGGATCGGACAGGGGGACGAACTTGTAGAAGGAAATGTGGAACAGAGGGGCCTGGGACATCGTGGCCCGATTGTCTCAAATTGCCGAAGGCCGCAAGCGCTCAACTCAGCAGATCCAGCAGCGTGCGCGCGACCACCTTGGTCGCCTTGCGCAGGTCGTCGAGCACCAGATGCTCGTCCGCGCGCTTGGCGTTGGACTCGAACACCGTGCGCGGCCCGGCGCCGTAGATCACCGCCGGGATGCCCTGGGCGCAATACAAGCGCACATCGGTGTAGAGCGGCGTGCCCATGGTGGGAATGGGCTGGCCGAAGACGGCCTCGCCATGCTTCTGCAGCGCATCGACCAGTGGCTGGTTGCCCGGCAGGGGCTGCAGCGAGTTGGCCAGCAGCAGGCGCTTGATGTCCACCTTGATGCCCGGGAAACTCGCGGCAGCATCGGCGATCACGCGGCGGATGTCGGCCTCCACGGCCACGGGATCTTCTTCAGGGATCATGCGGCGGTCGAGCTTGAGCACGACCTTGCCCGGCACGACGTTGGTGTTGGTGCCGCCTTCGATGCGGCCCACGTTGAGGTAGGGGTGGGTGATGCCCGGCACCTTGGACGTGATGGCCTTGTAGGCGGTGTTCTGCGCGTACAGCGCGTTGAGGATGGTGACGGCGCCTTGCAGTGCATCGACGCCCGTGTGCGGGATGGCCGCGTGCGCCATCACGCCATGCACGGTCACTTCCATCTGCAGGCAGCCGTTGTGCGCGGTGACGACCTCGTAGCTGAAGCCGGCGGCGATCAGCAGGTCGGGCTTGGTCAGGCCTTGTTTGAGCAGCCAGCCGGGACCCAGTTCACCGCCGAACTCCTCGTCGTACGTGAAGTGCAGTTCGACACCGCCCGTGAGCTTGGGCGCATCGGCCTGCTGGGCCAGTGCCTCCAGTGCGCGCAATGCGAAGCTGAAGGTGGCGAAGTCGCTCTTGCTGACGGCGGCGGCACGGCCGTAGAGCTTGCCGTCATCGATCTCGCCGCCATAGGGCGGGTGCGTCCAGCCTTCGCCGGGGGGCACCACGTCGCCATGGGCATTGAGCGCCACGGTACGGCCTTGCTCGCTGAAGCGGCGGCGCACGATCAGGTTGGTCAGCGTGGTCAGGCCGTAGTCGCGCACCTCGGCCTCGGGTACGGCGTGCTTCTCGGCCTGCCAGCCGAAGCTCTGCACCAACTCCGCGGTGCGCTCGGCGTGTGGCGCGTTGTTGCCGGGCGGTGTGTCCGTGGGCACCTGCACCAGGGCCTGCAGGAAGCGCACCTCTTCGTCGAAGTGGGCGTCGATCCAGGCGTCCAGGGCTTGATAGTTCAAAGGCGAAGCAGCGGTCATAGACCTTCCAGCAGATTCGTGAACGCATCGACGCACAGCTGCGCGTCGTCGTTGGTGATGGTTTCGAGCGGGTTGTGGCTGATGCCGGCATTGCCGCCACGCACGAAGAGCATGGCCTGTGGCATCACCTCGTGCAGCTTCATGGCGTCATGGCCGGCGCCGCTGGGCAGCTTGACCACGGGCAGGCCCAGTTGAGCCACGGCGGCTTCCCATCGGGCCTGCCAGGCAGGGTTGGACGGTGCGGCGGCGGCGGTGAGCGTACGTTCCAGCGTGTAGTCCACGCCGCGCCTTGTGCAGATGGCGGCCAGGCGGGCTTCCACATCGGCGGCCAGGCTGTCGCGTTGGTGGTCCAGCGGGGCGCGCAGGTCCAGCGTGAACTGACAGCGGCCGGGCACCACGTTGATCGAGCCACCGGGCACGTGCAGCACGCCCACGGTACCGACCGAAGGACCGGCGGTCGCCTGCAGATCCTGCGCGGCGCGTTCTTCAACGTAGAGCACCAGTTCGGCCACGGCGGCGGCGGCATCCTTGCGGCGGTCCATCGGCGTGGTGCCGGCGTGGCTGGCCAGGCCGATCACCTCGCCCGTGTAGCGCGCGCTGCCGTTGATGGCGGTGACCACGCCCAGCGGCTGGTCGATCTCGTCCAGCCAGGGGCCTTGCTCGATGTGCACTTCGACGAAGCCCAGGTACTGCCTGGGATCGCGCTTGAGCGTGGCGATGTCGGCCAGGTCGGCGCTGTGGCCGGCGGCCTTCATCGCATCGCGCATGGTGATGCCGTCGGCATCGACCTGGTCCAGCCAGCGCGGGTCGAAATCGCCCGTGAGCGCACCCGAGCCGAGGAAGGTGGCCTTGTAGCGCTGGCCTTCTTCTTCCGCGAAGCCGACGAGCTCGATGCCGTGCTTCAGGCGCTTGCCCGCGTGGTGCAGCGCGCGTACGCAAGCCATGGGCACGAAGATGCCCAGGCGCCCATCGTGCTTGCCGCCATTGCGCACGGTGTCGTAGTGCGAGCCGGTCAGCAGGTACGGAGCTTGTGGATCGGTGCCGTGGTAGCGGGCCACCACGTTGCCGACCGCATCGATGCTGACCTCGTCGAAGCCGCAATCGTTCTTCATCCACCCCACCAGTTGCGCCGCGGCGGCTTGGTGCGCGGGTGTCAGGTAGGTCACGGTGAGTTGGCCTTGCTCCGCATAGCCCGGCTCGCTGTGCGCGGCCAGCTCATCGGCCCAGCCCAGGATCAGGTTCCCTTGCTCGGGCGCTACGCCGAACTTGTCGTTCAGGCGGATCTCGGCGATGCGGTGGATGTTGCGCAGGCACTCGGCCCGCTCGAAATCTGCTGGCAGGCGCAGGCGCCGCGCGAAGGTCTCGATGATCTCCTGGCGGCTCAGGCCCGCACCACGGGGCCCGCGCACGGCCAGGATGAAGGGCCAGCCGAAGCGCGCCTTGTAGTCGGCGTTGAGTTGCTGCAGGCGCGCGAACTCCTCGGGCGTGCAGTGCGTGAGGCCGGCCTTGCTCTGCTCGTTGGTGGATTCGGCCGTGAGCTGCCCGGCCACGGCGGCCTTGCCGGCCAGCTCGGGGTGGGCGCGGATCAGGCCCAGCTGCGCATCGACCGGTGCGTTGCGCACCACCTGAGCCAGCGCGTGCTTCAGGCCGACAAGGCTCTTGAAGGGGCGCGCGGCCCAGGCCTCGCGGGCGATCCAGGGCGAGTGTTCGTAGATGCCATCCAGCGCCTGGGTGAAGGCGTCCGCATCCAGCGCGTTGAGCTGGGCGATGGTCAGGGCAGGGGCGGGCATGGGTGCGTGGTCTTCCAGTGGCGGGCGATGTCGATGCGGCGGCAGACCCAGACGTCACGGTGCGACTGCACGTGGTCCAGGAAGCGCTGCAGGCCCTTGAAACGGCCGGGCCGGCCCAGCAGGCGGCAGTGCATGCCGATGCTCATCATCTTGGGGCGGTCAAGTCCCTGCGGATCACCTTCTCCGTAGAGCACGTCGAAGCTGTCGCGCAGGTACTCGAAGAAGTGGTCGCCGGTGTTGAAGCCTTGCGGCGAGGCGAAACGCATGTCGTTGGCGTCCAGCGTGTAGGGGATCACCAGTTGCTGCGCCTTGCCGCCATCGGATTTGTCGACCGTCATCCAGAAGGGCAGGTCGTCGCCGTAGTAGTCGCTGTCGTAGTCGTAGCCGCCGTGGTCCACCAGCAGGCGGCGCGTGTTGGGGCTGTCGCGGCCGGTGTACCAGCCATGGGGCCACAGCCCGCCGGTCATCTGCTTGATGATGGCGGTGCCGCGCTCGATGTGCTCGCGCTCGGTGGCCTCGTCCATGTTCTGGTAGTGGATCCAGCGCCAGGAGTGGCAGGCGATCTCGTGGCCCAGGTCGACGAAGGCTTTGGTGAGTTCTGGGTGACGCTCCAGCGCCATCGACACGCCAAACACGGTGAGCGGCAGGCCGCGCTGCTCGAACTCGCGCAGCAGCCGCCACACGCCGGCGCGCGAGCCGTATTCGTAGATGCCGTCCATGCTCATGTGGCGGGCCGGGAAGCTGGCCGCGCCGATGATCTCGGAGAGGAACTGCTCGGAGCCCGGGTCGCCATGCAGGACGTTGTTCTCGCCGCCTTCTTCGTAGTTCAGCACGAACTGCACGGCGATGCGCGCGCCACCGGGCCAGCGGGCGTGCGGTGGGTTGTTGCCGTAACCGACGAGGTCACGCGGGTAGGGCTGGGTGCTGTCGTAGGTGGTCATGAAAGCAAAAGGGATCAGGGCGAGCCGAGGGCATCTTCCAGGCGCAGGCTGGGCACGCGGCGGCGCTCGGTGAGCTGGCGTTCCACCGTCAGCAGGTGCTCGTCGATCAGGGCCGCGGCCTTGTCGGCGTCGCGGGCCTCGATGGCGGCGAGGATGTCGGTGTGTTCGGCGTTGGAGGCCTCGGCGTCGTCGGCCGACTGGTACATCAGCGTGATCAGCGAACAGCGCGAGACCAATTCTTGAATCAGTTCGACCAGCACCTGGTTGCCCAGCACCTCGGCCATGCGCACGTGGAAGTCGAACAGCAGCTTGGTGCGCGTGGCCACGTCGATGCGCTCCACCGCCTGGCGCTCTTCTTTCACATGGGCCTTGAGCAGGCGCAGGTCAGCCGGCTTGAGCTGCGCGATCAGCTGGCGCACCATCTGGCCTTCGACCATGCGGCGCACGGCGAACACCTCGCGCGCTTCTTCAATCGAAGGCTCCGCGACAAACGCCCCCCGCGCAGGTTCAAGCCTCACCAACTTCAACTGCGACAGCCTGAACAGAGCCTGACGCACGATCGTGCGCGACACGCCGAAGCGGTCACCCAGCTTCTGCTCGACCAGCTTGGCGCCGGGCAGCAGGCGGTGCTCGACGATGGCGCGCGTGACGGCGACCACGATGTGTTCGGTGCTGGAGCCCGAGGGCGCGTCGTCGTCGATATCGTTGGCTGGCATGGATGGGGATGACACGGCCCGCACGGAAGCGCGTGTTATTTGAGCCACCTCGTCGGTGGCCTTTGTGGCAGATTTCTTGCGTGCGGCACTCATCGTGGGTAAAGTGTATACAGTTTTGTGAACCGCTTGCAACCCAGTGATTGGATCCTTTCGTGTCTCAAGCAAATTCTCAGCCCGGCGGCAAGCCTGAGGCCCATTCTGGTCGATTGACGACCCATGTGCTCGACACCGTGCTCGGCGGCCCCGCCGTGGGCATGCACATCGAACTGTACGTGCGCGAGGCCACTTCGGACGGTTGCGCCAACGGCCGCTGGCTGTCTTTGCGCAGTGTGACCACCAACGACGACGGCCGCATCGACGGCCCGCTGCTCAGTGGCGATGACTTCAAGCCCGGTTGCTACCGTCTGGTCTTCGACGTGGAGGGTTATTTCCGCGCCCGTGGCACCCAGTTGCCCACGCCGGCCTTCCTGGGCAAGGTGCCGCTGGATTTCGGCATCGCCGATGCGCACTCGCATTACCACGTGCCCCTGCTGGTGAGCCCGTGGTCGTATTCCACCTACCGTGGCAGTTGATCGGAAGCGTTCGAGATGATGGAGATGTCCCCCCTGGTTGGCTATGCGCTCGATTGGGCCAACCTGCTGCTGAAATGGGCGCACGTGATCGTGGCGGTCGCGTGGATCGGCTCGTCGTTCTACTTCGTGATGCTGGACAACAGCCTGGTGCCGCCGGCCGATCCGGCACTGAAGGAAAAAGGCGTTGGCGGTGAGCTGTGGGCCGTGCACGGTGGCGGCTTCTACAACCCGCAGAAGTACCTGGGCGCGCCCAGGAGCATGCCCGCCAACCTGCACTGGTTCTACTGGGAGAGCTATTCCACCTGGCTCACGGGCTTCGCATTGTTCACGGTGATCTACCTGTTCAACGCGGGCACCTTCCTGATCGACAAGTCGGTGTACGACTGGTCGGCCGGTGTGGCGGTGGCCGCGGCGCTGGGCTTCCTGGCGGGGTTCTGGATCATCTATGACCTGGTCTGCCGCACCCTGGGCAAGGGCCCGAAGGGGGACGAGGTCGTGGGCATGGTGCTGTTCGGCGTCGTGGTCTTCGCGGCGTGGCTGGCCTGCCAGCTGTTCGCGGGGCGCGCGGCCTTCCTGCTGGTGGGCGCGATGATGGCCACGAGCATGAGCGCGAACGTGTTCTTCTGGATCATCCCGGGCCAGCGCAAGGTGATCGCGTCGATGAAGGCCGGGCAGCCGGTGGATCCTGTGCACGGCCAGCGCGGCAAGCAGCGCAGCGTGCACAACACCTACTTCACGCTGCCGGTGCTGTTCGCGATGCTGAGCAACCACTACAGCTGGGCCTACAGCCATCCGCAGAACTGGGTGGTGCTGGTGCTGATCATGCTGGCTGGGGCGTTGATCCGCCAGTTCTTCGTGGCTCGGCACAAGACGGAAGTGGCTGGCAAGCCCGCGCCGTGGCACTGGGCCGTGGCCGGTGTGGTGGTGCTGTTGGGTGTGGCCGTGTGGCTGGCGCCCAAGCCGGTGCCGCCAGTGGCTGCGCCTGCCGTGGTGCCTGCTGCACCCGCCATGGTGTCCGCGCAGGCGGCATCGGGCGCCTCGGCTGCAGATGCTGCGTCGTCGGCGGCTTCGGCCGATGGCGCGTCTGCCGCAACGACGGCTGCCGCACCTGCGGCGCCTTTGTCGCAGTTCCAGCAGGTGCAAGCCATCGTGTCTCAGCGTTGCGTGATGTGCCACAACGCGGGCCTGGCCAACAAGGGCGTCATGCTGCACACGCCCGAGTTGATCAGCCAGCACGCGCAGCAGATCTACCAGCAGGCCGTGGTGCTCAAGGCCATGCCGCTGAACAACGCCACGCAGATCACCGACGCGGAGCGGGCCGAGCTGGGCAAGTGGTACCAGGCCGGCGCGCCGAAGTGATCGTCTGATGTGGGGTAGGCTTGGTGCATGAGCACCGAGCCCACACCCTCGCCTGAGTTGGCGCCGATCCATCAGGGAAGTTGCCTGTGCGGCGGCATCCGTTTCACCCTGAGCGGTACGCTGCCGCCGATCCAGGTCTGCCATTGCAGCCAGTGCCGGCGTGCACAGGGCGGGCCGTTCGCGACCAATGTGCCGATCCAGGAAAGCCAGCTGCGTTGGCTGAGCGGCGAGGATCTGATCCAGGTCTACGACTCGTCCGACGACAAGCAGCGCTGCTTCTGCCAGCGCTGTGGTTCACCGCTGTTCAGCCGGCGTGCCTCATTGCCGGGTGTGCTGCGCTTGCGCGCGGGCTTGCTGGAAGGCGACTTCGGCAGCCGCGTGGGGTTGCACATGCACTGGGCCTCGCGTGCGCCTTGGTGGGGTGATGATGAGGACGGCACGCCGCATCACGAGGCGGGTCTTGAGCCTCAGGCCCAATGAGGCTGAGCGCATCTGATGCCTCAGATGCCAGCCAACTGCCGCGCCAGCTTGTTGTGCTTCTCCACCATCGGCCCTTGGTCGATCAAGGTGAGCTCACCATGGTCGGCCACGACGCGGCCGTTGACGATGGTCCACGCCGTGCTGACGCTGTGGCAGAACAGCAGCGATGCGACCGGGTCGTGCACCGCACCGCCCGCCATCGCCAGCGTGCGCAGATCGAAGATGGCCAGGTCAGCGGCCATGCCGGGCTTGATCTGCCCGATGTCGTCACGGCCCAGCACCTCGGCGCCGCCGCGCGTGGCCAATCGCAGCGCATCGCGCGCGCTCATGTCCGAGGGGCCGTGGTCACAGCCGAAGGGTTCCAGGCTGCGGCCCACACGGGCCAGCAGCATGGCTTGCCGGGCTTCTGCCATCAGGTGGCCGGCATCGTTGCTGGCGGATCCATCGACACCCAGACCCACCGGAACGCCAGCGTTCACCATGCGGCGCACGGGCGCGATGCCCGAAGCCAGGCGCATGTTGCTGCAAGGGCAGTGGGCCACACCCGTGCGCGTGGCGGCGAAACGGCTGATGCCGTGATCATCGAGCTTCACGCAGTGGGCATGCCACACGTCGTCGCCCAGCCAGCCCAGTGATTCGGCGTACTCGGTGGGCGTGAGCTTGAAGCGCGCCAGGCTGTAGGCCACGTCGTGGTCGTTCTCGGCCAGGTGGGTGTGCAGGCGCACGCCCCGGTTGGCCGCACGCGCCAGCACGGCGGACTCACGCATCAAATCGGGGCTCACCGAAAACGGCGAGCACGGTGCCAGTGCGATGCGCACCATCGCGAGGCGGTCGCTGTCGTGGTGCGTGTCGATCAGGCGCTGAGATTCACGCAGGATGTCGGCCTCGCGCTCGACCAGGTGGTCCGGTGGCAGCCCGCCGTCGCTTTCGCCCACGCTCATCGAGCCGCGGCTGGCGTGAAAGCGCATGCCGATGGCCTTGGCGGCCTCGATGCTGTCGTCCAGGCGCACGCCATTGGGGTAGATGTACAGGTGATCGCTGCTGGTGGTGCAGCCGCTGTGCAGCAGCTCGGCCATGGCCAGCTGGGTGGAGGTGTGCACCATGTCCGGTGTCAGGCCCGACCAGATCGGGTAGAGCGTGCGCAGCCAGCTGAACAGCTCCGCGTTCTGCGCGGCCGGGATGGCGCGCGTCAGGCTCTGGAACATGTGGTGGTGCGTATTGACCAGGCCGGGGATGACGACGTGCCCGCGCGCGTCGATGGTGCGTGTGGCGCGGGCCAGCAGCTCGGCGGGGATGGTGTCGGTGGGGCCTGCGGCGATGATCTCGCCACCCCGGATCAGCACGCTGGCGTTGCGCCATTCGGTGCCGTGGTCGTCCATGGTGGCGATGCAGTCGGCGTCTTTGATCAGCAGCGTCGGGGTGTCGTCGGGCGAGGTCATGCGGGAGAGGTGCTTGTGGCGGCAGCGGTGTTTGCCGTGCGAGAAATGGAAGACTGCTCGGCAGGCGGCGGCATCAGTTGCAGCAGCTGGCCGACCACGGACACGGCGATCACGACCGGTTCCTTGCCGACGATGCCCGGCAGGCCGATGGGGCAGGCGATGCGGGCGATCAGTTCGGGCGCGTGGCCGCGTGCCTGCAGGCGGTGCTCGAAGGCGGCGCGCTTGGTGCGCGAGCCGATCAGGCCCACCCAGGCGCGGCCCTGGCGAACATCCTCGCGGCGCAGCAGCGCATCGACGATGGCCAGGTCCAGATCATGGCGGTGCGTGAGCACCAGATGCAGGCTGGCTGGCGGCGCGTAGGCCACTTCGGCAGCGGCATCCTCGGTGGGAATGCAATGAATGTGCGGTGGCAAAGCAGCCAGTTCGTGCCCCATGGGCAGGCCGAGCGTGGCTTCGTCCCCGGGCAGAGCCTGCGGTGAGTCGTCCAGACGCTGGTCAATCCAGCGCACCTCGCAGTCAATGTCGCCCAACAGCTTGACGATGGCCTGGCCGACGTGGCCGGCGCCATGCAAATCGAGCCGGAAGCGCGGGGCCATCATGGGCCAGTCGGCCAGCACCGTGGCATCCAGCGGCTCGAAGGCCAGGACGACGACACCACCGCAGCATTGGCCAAGGGTGGGGCCGAGTGCGAAGGTGTGTGTCCAGGCGGCGAGCTTTCTGTCTTGCTCCGCAGTGGTCAAGCCCTGAACATGTTCACGCAAGGCTTGGCGTGCCATGGCGATGGCCTGCCACTCGAGGTGGCCACCACCGATGGTGCCTTGCGCTTCATCCAGACACACCAGCATGCGCGCATCGGCTTCGCGCGGCGTAGAGCCCCGCACCTCGCGCACTTGCACCACGAGCGCAGGTACGCCATCGGCCAGCCACTGGCGCGCGGCCTGGTGCAGGGCGGTGTTGCTCAGGGCGTTCATGGTGTGCTTGTCATGGCGTCCGATGCGTCGTGTTGCTCATGCTGCTGGCATGCCTGGGCAACATACGCTCAAGTACCCGCCTGCGCCGCCTTCACCGCATCGATCGCATCCAGCAAAGCTTCGGAGGTGGCCGGTGCCCGCAGCGGCGGATTCACCTTGTGCCCCCCCACGCTCGACACCGCATCGCGCAACGCGAAGAACACCGAGAAGGGCAGCAGCAAGGGCGGCTCGCCCACGGCCTTGGACCGGTAGACCGTATCCTCCACATTGCGGTTGTCGAACAGCTTGACGCGGAAGTCCTCGGGGCAGTCGCTCGCTGTCGGGATCTTGTAGGTGGAGGGCGCATGCGTGAGCAGCTTGCCGCTCTTGGGATGCCAGTACAGCTCTTCGGTCGTCAGCCAGCCCATGCCCTGGATGAAGGCGCCCTCGACCTGGCCGATGTCCAGCGCGGGGTTGATCGATTGGCCGACGTCGTGCAGCACGTCGGCACGCAGCAGCTTCCATTCGCCGGTGAGCGTGTCCAGCAGCACCTCGCTGCAGGCCGCGCCGTAGGCGAAGTAGTAGAAGGGGTGGCCCTGCATGGTCTCGCGGTCCCAGTGCAGTTTGGGCGTGGCATAGAAGCCATCGGACCACAACTGTACCCGGGCCATGTAAGCCTCCATCACCACGCCATCGAAGGGCAACGGGCTGCCGGCCACCTCGACATGGTCGTTGGCGAAGTGGATGCTCTCGGCCGGCACCTGGTGTTTGTCGGCCAGGAACTGTGTGAGGCGCTTGCGGATGGTCAGCGCGGCATCCTGCGCGGCCTTGCCATTCAGGTCGGTGCCGGTGGACGCGGCCGTGGCCGAGGTGTTGACCACCTTGTGCGTGTCGGTGGCCGTCACGCGCACGCGGCCCAGGCTCAAACCCAGCGTGTGCGCCACCATCTGCGCCACCTTGGTGTTCAGGCCTTGCCCCATTTCGGTGCCACCGTGGTTCACCAGCACGCTGCCGTCGGTGTACACGTGCACCAGTGCGCCCGCCTGGTTCAGGTGCACCACGTTGAAGGAGATGCCGAACTTCAACGGCGTGAGCGCCAGGCCCTTCTTGAGCACGGGGCTGGTGGCGTTGAACGCCTCGATGCTGGAGCGGCGCGCGCGGTAGTCGCTGCTGGCGATCAGTTCGCCCAGCAGCGGCTGCAACACGTTGTCCTCGACCACCTGGCCGTAGGGCGTGACGTTGTTGGTGCCGACGCCGTAGAGGTTGGCCAGGCGCACATCCAGCGCGTCCTTGCCCAATTGGCGTGCGATCGAATCCAGCGCGTACTCGATGGCGAACGCGCCTTGCGGGCCGCCGAAGCCGCGAAAGGCCGTGTTGCTCTGCGTGTGCGTGCGCGCGCAGTAGCCGTGCATGCTCACGTGCGGCAGCCAGTAGGCATTGTCGAAATGGCACAGCGCGCGGCCCATCACGGGGGCGGACAGATCCGCCGAGCAGCCGGAGCGCGAGACCATGCTCACCTCGGTGCCCAGCACGCGGCCTTCGTCGTCATAGCCGAGGGCCATGTCGTGATAGAAGCAGTGGCGCCGGCCAGTGATCATGAAGTCGTCGTCACGGTCAGGGCGCAGCTTCACGGGGCGCTTGAGCTTGCGCGCCGCCACCGCCGCGATGCAGGCGAACACAGCCGATTGCGATTCCTTGCCGCCAAAGCCGCCGCCCATGCGCCGGCATTCGATCTGCACGTGGTGCGAATGCAGGCCCAGGGCCACGGCCACGTGGTGCTGCATCTCGCTGGGGTGCTGGGTGGAGCAATACACCAGCATGCCGTCGTTCTCGCGCGGCACGGCGTAGGAGATCTGGCCTTCCAGGTAGAACTGCTCCTGTCCACCGAGGTCCACGTGCACGTCCAGGCGGTGCGGTGCCTTGGCCAGCGCGGTGGCGGCATCGCCGCGCACCATGTGCATGGGCGGCACCACGTAGTCCTGGGCGGCGTGGCCTTGCTCGGGCGTCAGCAGCGCGGGCAGTTCCTTGAACTTGATCACCTTGGAAGCGCGCGCGGCGGCACGGCGGGCGGCCTCGCGGTCAGCGGACAGCACGGCGAACACGGGCTGGCCCAGGTACATCAGCTCGCCGTCGGCCAGGATGGGGTCGTCGTGCATGATCGCGCCGCAATCGTTGCGCCCGGGGATGTCGGCGGCGGTGATCACGGCGACCACGCCGGGCATGGCCTTGACGGTGTCCAGGTCGATGCCGAGCAACTGGCCATGGGCCACGGGCGACAGGCCCAGCGCGCAGTGCAGCGTGCCGGCCAGCTCGAGGATGTCGTCGGTGTAGGGTGCGCTGCCGGTGACATGCAGGTGCGCGGATTCGTGCGGCTTGCTCTGGCCGGCGGCGCTGGCGGCCTGCTTCAGAAAGGGTTCGACGGTCTGGTTCATGGGGGGTACCTCTTGCGTTCGGACGCTCAGACCGTGGCCGGCCAGACCTGGATGACATCGGCCTTCAAAGGCGATGCCGGGCGGGTTTCGAGCCACCAGCGTTCCAGCAGGTTGGCCGCCACACGCTGACGATACGCCGCCGTGGCGCGCATGTCACTCAAGGGGGTGAAATCCTGGGCCAGCGCGGCCTGGGCGGCGCGCATCGTGGCCTCCGTCCAGGGCTGGCCGATCAGGGCGGCTTCGGCCTGCGCGGCACGGCGCGCGGTGGCGGCCATGCCGCCGAAGGCCAGGCGCGCCTCGGCGATGGTGTCGCCGTCCAGGCGCAGCCACAGGCCTGCGCACACGGCGGAGATGTCGCTGTCGCGGCGCTTGCTGATCTTGTAGGCGCGCAAGGCGGAGTCGGCGGCGGGCAGCGGCACGCGCAGCGCCTGCACGAATTCGCCGGGTTGCATAGCGTTCTTCATGTAGTCCAGGTAGAACTCGGACAAGTGCAGGGTGCGCGTGGCCTCGCCATGGCGCAGCACGATCTCGGCGCCCATGGCCAGCAGCACGGGGGCGCTGTCGCCGATGGGCGAGCCGTTGGCGATGTTGCCGCCCAGCGTGCCGGCATGGCGCACGGGCGGCGAGGCGAAGCGCAACCAGATCTCGCGCAGGGCGGGCACATGCTTGGCAAGCAGGCCCCAGGCTTCTTCCAGCGAGGCGCCGGCGTTGATCTCCAGGCCTTCGGGCGATTCAATGGTGCCCCCCGGCGGCTGTGCCGCCGCCCCCCGAGGGGGGTGAGGAAGCTTGGGGCGGCCCGGTGCTTCCTCAGCCGGCCCCCACGGCTTGATCGATTTCAGTTCATCCACTCGGCCCAGGTAGATGATGTCGCCCAGGGCGCGGAACTGCTTGGTCACCCACAGTCCGATGTCGGTGGCCCCGGCCAGCAGACGGGCTTCGGGCAGGGTGGCGCGCCAACGCGCCAGTTCGTCCAGCGTGCGCGGCGCGATGAAGCGCACGGTGCGCGAAGGATCAGCCGCGTCGCGCGCCTCGTAAATAAAGGTGCCCGCGTCCTCGGTCTGCAGCCGCCGCAAGGCCTCGGCCACGGGCGCCAGGTCCGGCGCCACGCGGGGCAGTTTGTACATCTGCTCGGCCGCGTCCAGGATGGGGCGGTAGCCAGTGCAGCGGCACAGGTTGCCGCTGAGCGCATCGGCCGCATCCTCGCGCGAGACGGCATGGTCGTGGTGCTGGTACAGGTTCCACAGCGACATCACGAAGCCCGGCGTGCAGAAGCCGCATTGCGAGCCATGGCAGTCCACCAAGGCCTGCTGGCAGGGGTGCGCCTGGCCCCCGTTGGTGGCCGCCACGTCTTCCACGGTGAACAGCGCCTGGCCATCCAGCGTGGGCAGGAACTGGATGCAGGCGTTGACGCTCTTCAGGGCGACGCCACCGGGTGCGCTGGCATCGGCCTGGCCCAGCACCACGGTGCAGGCACCACAGTCGCCTTCGGCGCAGCCTTCCTTGGTGCCGGTGCAGTGGGCGTGCTCGCGCAGCCATTGCAGCACCGTGGTGGTGGGCGGCAAATGGTTGACGGATTTCAGTTCACCCTGGTGCATGAAGCGCACGGGGCGGGCAGGGATGTCGGTGGGGGGCAGGGGAGTGGGGGCGCTCATGGCGAAACTCCAGCAAACGTCATTCCAGCAAAGGCCGGTTCAGGGCGCGGTGCTTCACCCTTTGGAGGGTATCGCCCCCTGGGTGCTTCGGTATAGCATCAGCCTGATATGTTGTATCAGGGGGATCATATGACCAAGCAAGCGGTATTCGACAAGATCGACATTTCTCTCATCCGTGTCCTGCACACCGTGATCACCGAATGCAGTGTGTCCCGGGCGGCCATCCGCCTGCAGTCCAGCCAACCCGCCGTCAGCGCGCAACTCAAGCGCCTGCGTGACATCACCGGCGATCCACTCCTGGTGCGCTGCGGCCAGACCATGGCGCCCACCGACGTGGCCCTGAGCCTGCTTGAACCCGCCTCGATCATCCTGCACAACGCCCAGGCCATGTTCGGCCACAAGAACAGCGTGCGGGATTTCGACCTGTCGACCACGGCGCTCACTTTCCGCATCGCGGCCACCGATTACCTGGATCCCTTCTTTCTGCCAGAACTCACGCTGCACCTCAAGCGGCTGGCCCCCAATCTGCGCATCGAATTCGTGCCCTTGTCGGTGGATCTGGACTACCGCCGCAGCCTGGCGCGCGGCGAGGTCGATCTGGTCATCGGCAACTGGCTGGAGCCGTCGGATGAACTGCACCTGGGCCGCCTGCTGAGCGACGAGGTGGTCTGCATGGTGTCCGAAGACCACCCGGCGGCCCGCCTGCCGCGTGACGGCAAGCGCGCGTGGTCGGTGGAGCAGTACCTGGCGGCCGAGCACGTGTCGCCCCCGGCACTGCACCCAGGCGGCATCGGCATCATCGACGAGCACCTGTCCATGCAGGGCCTGCGCCGCAACGTGGTCGTGCGCAACCCGCATTTCGCGCAGCTGCCCTACATGGTGGCCGGCTCGCTGCTGGTGCTCACCACCGGCCGGCGCTTCTGCGAGCGCTATGCCCAGCAGCTCCAGGTGAAGATCATCCGGTGCCCGGTGAGCTTTCCTACCATGAACTACTATCAGCTCTGGCACGACCTGACGCACCATTCCGCCGCCAGCCGCTGGCTGCGTGAACAAGTGCGCGAGGTGGTACGCAATCTGCAGCACGTTCGCCCACCCTGGCGCGCCGAGACGTTGCCGGTGGTCCGGTCCCCTTGAAGACCCCTACAATCGCGCCCGTCGTATGCCCCAGCCGTCTTCCGCCGCCCCGAGCGCCGCTTCCGCCGCCGCGCCCAACGCCCCCCGCCGCGTGCTGCGGGGCGATGTCCTGGATTTCACGGCCGACCCCGGTTTCAACCCGCCCGGCGAATCGCCCGGCGTGCGTTTCCGGCCTGACCACCTGGTGCTGATCGAAGGCGAGCGCATCGCCGCCGTGCAGCCCGCCAGCGAGGCGTTGAGCCCTGACTGGCAGATCGCCGAGCAGCTCGACCACCGCGGCCGGCTGATCATGTCCGGCTTCATCGACACCCACGTGCACTGCCCGCAGCTGGACGTGATCGCCAGCTACGGCACCGAGCTGCTGGACTGGCTCAACACCTACACCTTCCCGGCCGAGCGCCGCTATGTGGACGATTCCGTGGCCGACGAAGGCGCGGAGCGCTTCCTGGAGGCCCTGTGGGCCCACGGCACCACCAGCGCCGTGATCTTCGCCACCGTGCACAAGACCAGCGCCGAGGCCCTGTTCCGCCGGGGCTCCGAGGCCCGCATGCGCCTGGTCACCGGCAAGGTGCTGATGGATCGCCACGCCCCCGACGGCCTGCGCGACGACGTGGCCCAGGCCGAGCGCGATTGCGTCGATCTGATCCAGCGCTGGCACGGCAAGGATCGGCAAAGCTACGCCGTCACCGTGCGCTTCGCGCCCACCAGCACGCCCGAGCAGCTCGTCATGGCCGGCCAGCTGGTGCAACACCACCATGGCGTCTACATGCAGACGCACGTGGCCGAGAACCGCGACGAAGTGCGCTGGGTGGCCGAGCTCTTCCCCGATGCCCGCAGCTACCTCGACGTGTACGACCGAGACGGCCTGATCGGCCCGCGCGCCGTGCTGGCCCACGGCATCTGGCTGGACGACAACGACCGCGCCGTGCTGCGCGACCACGGCGCCCAGATCGCCCACAGCCCGTCATCTAACCTGTTCCTGGGCAGCGGCCTGTTCGATTGGCGCCTGGCCGAGCAATCGGGCGTGAACGTGAGCCTGGCCAGCGACGTGGGCGGCGGCACCAGCCTGTCCATGCTGCGCAACATGGCCGATGCCTACAAGATCCAGGCAATGCAGGGCGTGCGCCTGAGCGCCTGGAAGGCGCTGCACTCGGCCACGGCCGGCGCGGCGCAGCACCTGGGGCTGCACGACGAGATCGGCCGCGTGGAGCCCGGCCTGATGGCCGATCTGGCCATTTGGGACACCGCCGTGGGCCCCGTGGCCCTGCATCGCGACGGGCTGGCCCGGGATTTGCACGAGAGACTCTTTGCCTGGATCACCCTGGGCGATGA
Source organism: Candidatus Aquabacterium excrementipullorum (assembly GCA_019112875.1). Taxonomy (GTDB): domain Bacteria; phylum Pseudomonadota; class Gammaproteobacteria; order Burkholderiales; family Burkholderiaceae_C; genus Aquabacterium; species Aquabacterium excrementipullorum. Next base: position 62,799 of record DXIO01000082.1, on the reverse strand, counting down.
GCGCAACCTCGCGGCCACCGTGGTGGCAGGGCAACCCCGATTTGTCCGCCCTTGACGGCCGCATCGCTTGTCGTATCGTGGGGCCCGCAGTTCCCTGATCCAGCGCACCGAATGATCAACGCAACACCATGACCTGGCGGCTCGAACTCCAACACATCACCAAGCAGTACCCGGCGGTCAGAGCCAACGACGATGTCAGCCTCAAGGTCGCACCCGGCGAGATCCACGCCGTGCTGGGCGAGAACGGCGCCGGCAAGTCCACGCTGATGAAGATCATCTTCGGCGCCGTCAAGCCCGACGCCGGCGAGATCCTGTTCAACGGTACACGCGTTCACATCAAGTCGCCGCAGGAGGCGCGTGCGCTGGGCATCAGCATGGTGTTTCAGCACTTCTCGCTGTTCGACACCCTCACGGCGGCTGAGAACGTGTGGCTGGGCCTTGATAAATCGCTCAGCCTGGCCGAGGTCACCGAGCGCATCAAGCAGGTCTCGGGCGAATACGGACTGGAGGTCGATCCGCAGCGCCACGTGCATTCGCTGACCGTGGGCGAGCGCCAGCGCATCGAGATCGTCCGTGCCTTGATGACGAACCCGCAGGTGCTGATCCTCGATGAGCCGACCTCGGTGCTCACGCCCCAGGCGGTCGAGAAGCTGTTTGTCACCTTGCGTCAACTGGCCGACAAGGGCTGCTCGATCCTCTACATCAGCCACAAGCTCGATGAGATCCGCGCGCTGTGCCACCGCTGCACCGTGCTGCGCGGCGGCAAGGTCACCGGCGAGGTCGATCCGCGCCAGGAGACCAACGCCAGCCTGTCGCGCCTGATGATCGGCGCCGAGCCGCCCGCGCTGGAGCGCCACACGCCCACGCTGGGCGAGGTGGCCTTGCACGTGCGCGCACTGGATCTGCCGCGCAACGATCCTTTCGGTGTCAGCCTGCGCGGCATCGACCTGCAACTGCGCGCGGGCGAGATCGTCGGCATCGCCGGTGTGTCGGGCAACGGGCAACAGGCCTTCATGGCCGCGCTCAGTGGCGAGGATCCGCGCTGTGGCCCGGGCAGCGTCACCCTGTTCGGCGTGGACATCAGCCGCGCCACGCCCGGCGTGCGCCGCCGCATGGGCCTGCACAGCGTGCCGGAAGAACGCCTGGGCCGTGGCGCCGTGCCGACCATGTCGCTGGCCCAGAACACCCTGCTCACGCGCAACGACGAGGTGGGCGTGGGCGGCTGGCTGCGCCTGGGCGGCATCCAGGCCATGGCCTCGGCGCTGATCGACCGCTACAAGGTCAAGGCCGGCGGCCACCCGGCGCTGGCGCGCAGCCTGTCGGGCGGCAACCTGCAGAAGTTCATCATGGGCCGCGAGATCGACGCGCGCCCCAAGGTATTGCTCGTGTCCCAGCCCACCTGGGGTGTCGATGTGGGCGCCGCGGCCCAGATCCGCGGCGAGTTGTTGAAGCTGCGCGATGCCGGCTGTGCCGTGCTCGTGGTCAGCGAGGAGCTGGACGAATTGTTCGAGATCTGTGATCGGCTGATGGTGATGGCGCAAGGGCGCCTGTCGCCCAGCCTCCCGGCCAGCGAGGCCACCATCGAGCGCGTGGGCGCCTGGATGAGCGGCCTGTGGGACGCGGATGCCGCGGCCGCCACCTCCACGGGCCAGCAAGGGGGCGCGCATGTTCAAGCTTGAACCGCGTCCGGCACCGTCGAAGGTGCTGACGCTGGCCTCGCCACTGATCGCGCTGGCGATCACGGTGCTGGTGGGCGTGGTGATGTTCATGTCGCTAGGCAAGGACCCGATCGCGGGGCTGACGATGTTCTTCGTCGAGCCGCTCAAGAGCGGCTACGCCCTGTCGGAGCTGAGCCTCAAGGCCACGCCGCTGATCCTGATCGCGCTGGGCCTGTCGGTGTGCTTCCGCGCCAACCTGTGGAACATCGGCGCCGAGGGGCAGTTCATCCTGGGCGCGATCTTCGCGGGTGGGGTGGCGATGCGCGCCACGCCCGAGACGGGCCACTGGATCTTCGTGCTCGTGCTGCTGGCCGGCATGGTGGGCGGCATGGTGTGGGCGGCGATCGTGGCGCTGCTGCGTGACCGCTTCAACGCCAGCGAGATCCTGGTCAGCCTGATGCTGGTCTACGTGGCCGAGATGCTGCTGAGCTACCTGGTCTACGGGCCCTGGAAGGACCCGGCGGGCTACAACTTCCCGCAGACGATCACCTTCCTGGATGCGACGCGCGTGCCCAAGCTGGTCCAGGGCTTCCGCCTGAACATCGGCGTGTTCGTCGCGCTGGCGGCGGTGGTGGGCTTCACGATCTTCCTGTTCCGCACCTTTGCTGGCTTCCAGCTGCAGGTGGGCGGCTTGGCGCCCGCGGCGGCACGCTACGCGGGCTTCTCGTCGCGCAAGGCGCTGTGGACGGCACTGCTGCTGTCGGGCGGCATGGCGGGCCTGGCGGGCGCGCTCGATGTGGCCGGTCCGCAAGGCCAGCTCACGCCCTACGTGCCGCTGGGCTATGGCTTCGCGGCCATCATCGTGGCCTTCGTGGGGCGCTTGCACCCCGTGGGCATCGTGTTCTCGGCGGTGCTGATGAGCATGTTCTACATCGGGGGCGAGCTGGCCCAGTCCCGCCTGGGGCTGCCCAAGGCCCTCACGGGTGTCTTCCAGGGGCTGCTGCTGTTCGCGCTGCTGGCCTGTGACACCTTCATCCATCAACGTCTGCGCTGGGTGGCTTCCAAATGACGGGCTTGACCGCTGATTCCCTGGCGCTGCTGATCGCCGCCACGCTCAACGCGGGCACGGTGGTGGCCCTGGCCTCGCTGGGCCTGTTGATCAACGAACGCTCGGGCGTGCTTAACCTGGGCGCCGAGGGCATGATGCTGGTGGCGGCCATCGCGGGTTTCGCCACGGTGGTGCACACGGGCAGCGACTGGGCGGGCTTCGCCGCTGGCGCGCTGGCCGGGGCTGGCATGGCCGCGCTGTTCGGTGTGCTGGTGATCTGGCTCAACACCAACCAGTACGCCACCGGCCTGGCGCTGAGCCTGTTCGGCGCTGGCCTGAGCGCCTTCGCCGGCATCAAGTACACGCAGGAGAAACTGCCCGAGCGGCCGCACTTCGACATCCCCGTGCTGTCGGACATCCCCTTCGTCGGCCAGGCCTTTTTCAAGCACCACCCGCTGGTCTACATCGCCATCGCGCTGGCCATCGGCATGACCTGGTTCCTGATGCGCTCGCGTGCCGGGCTGATCCTGCGCGCCGTGGGTGAATCGCCCGAATCGGCGCATGCGCTGGGCTACCGCGTGCGGCCCATCCGGCTGGCGGCGGTGATGGCCGGCGGCGCGCTGTGCGGCCTGGCCGGGGCCTTCATCTCGCTGTCGTACACGCCGCTGTGGGTCGAGGGCATGGTGGCCGGCAAGGGCTGGATCGCCCTGGCGCTGACCACCTTCGCCACCTGGCGGCCGGCCCGCGTGCTGCTGGGCGCCTACCTGTTCGGCGGCGTGACCATGCTGCAGTTCCAGCTGCAGGGCCAAGGCATCCAGATCGCCAGCCAGTGGCTGACCATGCTGCCTTACGTGGCCACCATCGTCGTGCTGGTGCTGATCTCCCGCAATCCGACGTGGATACGCATCAACATGCCTGCCTCACTGGGAAAACCCTTCCATCCCGGCGCCTGAGGGTGCATCATCGCCCCTGGCGTCGTCAGTCTGTATACACATTTCACCCCCTTGGAGATGACATGAGCTCTCGTGCGAACCTGTCCAAACGTTCGATGCTGAAGCTGGCCGGTCTGGCCAGTCTGGCTGCCACCGCCGCCCTGGTGGGCTGCGGCAAGAAGGAAGAAGCCGCCGCGCCGGCCGCTTCCGAAGCCTCCGCCGCGGCGCCTGCCGCCGTGGCCGCCAGCGGCCCGCTGAAGATCGCCTTCGCCTACATCGGCCCCGTGGGCGATGCCGGCTGGACCTACGCGCACGACCGCGGCCGTCTGGAACTGGAAAAAGAACTGGGCGACAAGATCAAGACCACCTTCGTCGAGAAGGTGCCCGAGGGCCCCGAGGCCGAGCGCGTGATCCGCGATCTGGTCGGCCAGGGCAACACGCTGGTGTTCGGCACCACCTTCGGCTACATGGAGCCCATGCTCAAGGTCGCCGCCGACAACCCGAACGTGAAGTTCGAGCACGCCACCGGCTACAAGACGGCGCCCAACATGCGCACGTACGACTCGCGCACCTATGAAGGCGCGTACATGGCCGGCGTGATCGCGGGCGGCATGACCAAGACCGGCACGCTGGGCGTGGTCGGCTCGATCCCCATCCCCGAGGTGATCCGCAACATCAACTCCTTCACGCTGGGTGCCCAGAGCGTGAACCCCAAGATCAAGACCAAGGTTGTGTGGGTCAACGCCTGGTTCGATCCTCCCAAGGAAACCGAAGGCGCGCAGAGCCTGCTGAACCAGGGCGCCGACGTGCTGTTCCAGAACACCGACTCCAGCGCCGTGCTGCAGGCCGCCGAGAAGGCTGGCAAGTACGCCTTCGGCTGGGACTCGGACATGAGCAAGTTCGGTCCGAAATCGCACCTGGCGTCGTCGGTGATCAACTGGGGCCCGTACTACATCAAGGCCACCAAGGATGCCCTGGAAGGCACCTGGCAGACTGGCGGCGTGTGGTGGGGCGTGAAGGAAGGTGCCATCGACCTGGTGTCCATCTCCGACGCCGTGCCGGGTGAACTCAAGGCCAAGCTGGAAACCGTCAAGAACGGTCTGAAGGACGGCAGCTTCGTGATCTGGAAGGGCCCGATCGTCGGCCAGGATGGCAAGGACGTGCTGGCCAAGGACGCTGTCGCCGACGACAAGTTCCTGGGCGGCATCAACTTCTACGTCAAGGGCGTGGAAGGCTCGATCCCCTCGGGCAAGTGACATGGGCATCGCGCGGCGAAGGAAGATCCCTCGCTGCGCGTGTTGCCAAGGCCGCCGCTCATCCCGGCGGCCTTTTGCTTTGATCGATGATGATTCCCTGTCGAGTTTGAAAGAGAGCGTCCCCATGAACGCCGCCACTGTGCCTCCCATGCCCGTTGCCGGCATCCCCGCCGCGCGTCTGACCGAGCTGCTCAAGGCCATGCCCAAGGCCGAGCTGAACATGCACATCGAAGGCTCACTGGAGCCCGAGCTGATCTTCGCGCTGGCCCAGCGCAATGGCGTGGCCTTGAGCTACCCCAGCGTCGAGGATCTGCGCAAGGCCTACGCCTTCACCGACCTGCAGAGCTTCCTGGACATCTACTACGCGGGCGCCTCGGTGCTGCTCAAGGAAGAAGACTTCCACGACATGGCCTGGGCCTACCTGCTCAAGGCGCAGGAAGACAACATCCGCCACACCGAGCTGTTTTTCGACCCGCAGACGCACACCGACCGTGGCGTGCCCTTCGAGGTGGTGATCAAGGGCTTGAGCCGTGCCTGTGCGCGCGCGAAGACCGAGCTGGGCGTGAGCGCCTCGCTGATCATGTGCTTCCTGCGGCATCTGTCGGAAGAATCCGCGTTCGAGACGCTGGAGGCCTCGCTGCCGTACCGCGAGCACTTCATCGGCGTGGGCCTGGATTCCGGCGAGCGCGGCAACCCGCCCGAGAAGTTCGCGCGCGTGTTCGCCAAGTGCCGCGAGCTGGGCCTGCATCTGGTGGCGCATGCGGGCGAAGAAGGCCCTGCGGCCTACATCGTCGATGCGCTGGACGTGCTGCACGCCGAACGCATCGACCATGGCGTGCGCTGCGTGGAAGACCCGGCCCTGGTCGAGCGTTTGGCAAAGCAGGGTACGGCGCTGACCGTCTGCCCGCTGTCCAACATCAAGCTGTGCGTGTTCGACAAGATGGACCAGCACAACCTGGGGCACCTGCTTGAGCAGGGCCTGAAGGTGACGATCAACTCGGACGACCCGGCCTACTTCGGCGGCTACCTCAACCAGAACTTCCTGGACACCTTCGAGGCGCTGGACCTGGACGCGCAAGCGGCCTACACCTTGGCGCGCAACAGCTTCGAGGCCAGCTTCGTGGCCGATGCCGACAAGGCCCGCTGGATCAGCGAGCTGGACGACACGTTCAAGCGCTTCGCGCAGTGAGCATCGCGGTCGTCATGACCGCGTGAATGGTTGCAGGCGCTCAGCTTGACGCGAGCGCCTGGGCCAAAGGCTCGGCGCCCGGCCCGAAGGCATAGGCATCCAGCGCCAGGCAGCCGAACTCGACCGCCTCATGCAGGCGCACGCCAGCGTGGGGCTCGGGTTCAGGGCGCGAAGCGCCTGCGCCCGCCGCCAGGTAGAAAGGCCGCCAGTGCTCGTCGGTGGGGTGCATTTCCACGGCGTAGGGCGCCTGACTTCTGTAATCCCACAGGGACGGCCAATCGCCAGCCGTGGCGTGCTCGAACACCCATTGGCGAAAGCCCGCGCTTTCCGGGTCTTCCGGCAGATCGACCAGGCCCGCCTGCAAACGGCCGCTGCCGAACACGCGGCGCAGGTTGTGGGTGAGGGCGCCGGTGCCGATCACCTGCACATCGGGCGGCAAAGCCTTCAAGGCCTGGCCCATGCGCCACAGTGATTCCGGCGTGGCCGCCGCGGGCAGGCTCAGTGGCACCACCGGGATGTCGGCTTGAGGCCAGATGTGCATCAGCGCTGTCCAGATGCCGTGGTCCAGGCCACCTTCGGCCAGCACGGGCACGTCGAATCCAGCGGCGGAGAGCAATTCGCCGGCCTGTTGGGCCAGCACGGGATCGCCCGGGGCGTCGTAGCGCAGCTCGTAGAGCGCAGGTGGGAAGCCGCCGAAATCGTGGATGGTGTGGTGCTGCTTCGCCCCCAGCAGCACCGCGCCGCGCGCCATCGTGTGCGCGCTCATCACCAGCACGGCGCGCGGCCGGCCGGAGGCCTTCTCGATCGCCGGCCCCAGTGCCTTCAGGAAACGCTGCGTAGGGCTGGGCTCGATGGCGATCATCGGCGAGCCGTGGGACAGGTACAGCGGAGCGTGGGGCGTGGCCATGGTGGGGCGCAAAAAGGCGCAAAAAGGGGGACGACGTGGTCACGATATCAGCGTGGGCGCGGCTTCGCTTGCGTCAGGTCATCCGTGTCTGAGTCCGCTTACGAATCCGATCCAGCGCCGAAACAGGCCGGGCTCGGCGGAGCTTGCCCGGCGCAATCCCGATGCAGTGCCGGGCCTTGCCTGCACAGGCCGCGGAAAACACCTCACTTGGCCTTACCCTTGCGGATCGCGCTCGGCATCGTCGCCGGGTGAGCACCTTGGGGTTTCAGACATGAATTCGTGGGTATGGCAACAGATCTGGCGTGACCTGCGTTCGGGCACCTTGCGCTGGCTGCTGCTGGCCGTGGCCCTGGCCGTGGCGGCACTCGCCGCCGTGGGCCTGTTCGCCGACCGCATCGAGCGCGGGCTGCACCGTGATGCCGCCCAGTTGCTGGGTGGCGATGCCGTGGTGCTGGGCGATCAGCCCCTGCCTGACGCGCTGGCGCAGCGCGCCGCCGACATGGGCCTGCGCACCGCCCGCACCGCCACGTTCCCCAGCATGGCACGCGCCACGGACGAGCGGGGCGGCGAGACCCGCCTGGTCGCCGTGAAGGCCGTGGACGGCCCATACCCCCTGCGCGGCAAGCTCACGCTCGGCACCTTGCCGAAGGCCGGTGGCGTGGTCGAGCCCACGGGCGCTGCGCCCTCCGGCGGGCCGGCGCGTGGCACGGTCTGGGTCGATGCCGGCGTGCTGCAGGGCCTGGGCCTGAAGGTGGGCGATGCCCTGCTGCTGGGCGATGCCACTTTCCGCATTGCCCATGTGATCGCCGCCGAGCCCGATCGAGGTAGCGGCTTCGTGAGCTTCTCGCCGCGCGTGATGCTGTCCTGGGCCGATCTGCCCGCCACGGGCCTGGTGCAACCGGCCAGCCGCGTGACCTACCGCCTGCAGGTGGCCGGCCCGGCCCGCCTGGGCGATGCAGCCTACGACGCCAAAGCGCCATCGCCTGCCAAGGTCGGCGCGGGCCAGGGCGATGCCCAGATGGCGCGCTTCACCCTGCAGGCGCGCGAAGAGGCCATCAAGTCACGTGGCGTGCGCGTCGAAACGCTGGACGACGGCCGCCCCGAGATGCGCTCGACCATCGACCGCGCCGGCCTGTTCCTGCGCCTGGTGGCCTTGCTGGCCGCGCTGATGGCCGCTGTGGTGGTGGCGATGGTGTCGCGCGATTTCGCGGTGCGCCGGCTGGACGATTGCGCCTTGCTGCGCGTGCTGGGCGTGTCCCAGCGCGACATGATGAAGGCCTATGTGCTGGAGCTGGCCGTGATGGGCCTGATCGCCTCGCTGCTGGGCCTGGCCGTGGGCGGCGCCTTGCACCAGGTGTTCGTGTGGCTGCTCTCTGATCTGGTTCAGGTGGAGCTGCCGCTGCCCGGCTGGTGGCCTGCGCTGCTGGCCCTGGGCGTGGGCCTGGCGCTCACGATGGGCTTCGGCCTGCCGCCTTTGCTGCAGCTGGCCCAGGTGCCGGCGCTGCGCGTGCTGCGGCGCGAACTGGGCACGCCCAAGGCTGCATCGGTGGGCGTGATGATCGGCGGGATGCTCGCCATGGTCGTGCTGCTGGCCCTGGTCGTGCGTGACGCGCAGATGGCGGCCATCGCGCTGGGTGGCGTGCTGGCCGCCGTGGTGGTGCTGGCCCTGTTGTCAGGCCTGGTGCTGTGGGCACTGCGTCGCTGGTTGTCACGGCCGTCCGCCGCCACGCTGCCGGTGGTGTGGCGGCAGGCCATCCGCGCGTTGGTGGCGCAACCTGGGGCCACGATCACCCAGGTGTCTGCCTTGTCGCTGGGCCTGCTGGCCGTGTTCCTGCTGATCCTGATCCGCACCGACCTGATCGCCAGCTGGCGCAATGCGACTCCGCCGGATGCGCCCAACCGCTTCGTCATCAACATCCAGCCGGACCAGTCCGATGCCTTCCAGGCCGCGTTGAAGCAGGGCGGTGTGGACCGCTTCGACTGGTACCCCATGGTGCGCGCGCGCCTGGTGGGCGTCAACGGCAAACCCGTGCGCCCCGAGGACTACACCGAGGACCGCGCCCGCCGCCTGGTCGACCGCGAGTTCAACCTGAGCTATGCCGACAAGGCCCCGGGCCACAACGAGGTCGTGGCCGGCCGCTACCGCAGCACGCCCACCGGCGAGGGCGAGATGAGCGTGGAAGAGGGCATCGCCAAGACACTCGGCCTCAAGCTCGGTGACCGGCTGAACTTCGACGTTGGCGGGCAGCAGTCCGAATCGCGCATCACCAGTCTGCGCAAGGTCGACTGGGGCTCGATGCGGGTGAACTTCTTCGTGATGGCGCCCACCGCGTCGATGCCGGATTGGCCCGCCACCTTCATCTCGGCCTTCCGTGTGCCCGAAGGCAGCGCGCTGGACCGCACGCTCGTCAACCAGTTCCCGAACCTGACGGTGGTGGACGTCACCATGTCCATCGGCCAGGTGCAGCGCGTGCTGGACCAGGTGATCCGCGCGGTGGAGTTCCTGTTCCTGTTCACGCTGACGGCGGGCGTGCTCGTGCTGCTGGCAGGGCTGTGGTCTTCGCGCGAGCGGCGTGCGGGTGATTGGGCTGTGATGCGCGCGCTGGGTGCCAGTCGCGAGCACCTGGCCAAGGTACAGCGCCTGGAGCTGGCCAGCCAGGGCCTGCTGGCTGGGGGCATGGCCTCGCTGGCGGCGCTGGCCATCGGCGGCGCGCTGGCCTTCAAGGTGTTCGATTTTCCGTGGCAGCCGCCGTGGTGGGGCCCGCTGGGCGGTGCCGCCGTGGGCGCGCTGCTGGTGATGCTGGCCGGTTGGTGGAGCCTGCGCGGCCTGCTGAACCGGCCGGTGCTGGCGACCTTGCGCCGCGCCGACTGAACGCTGACGCGAAGCGCCCATGAAAAAGCCGCCCGGCTTGCGCGGGGCGGCTTTTGTTTTGGGCTTGGTCAATCAGTGATCGGCCAGGCTGTTGATCAGGCCCATCTCGGCGCTGCTCATCAGCGATTCGATGTCCATCAGGATCAGCAGGCGGTCGCTCACGTTGGCGATGCCGGTGATGTAGGACGTGTCCACGGCCGAGGCGCTCATCTCGGGCGCGGGCTGGATGGTCTGGTCATTGAGCTGCATCACGTCGCTCACCGAATCGACCACGGCGCCGACGACACGGCCCTTGACGTTCAGCACGATCACCACGGTGAAGCTGTTGATCTCGGCTTCGCCCTGGTCGTTGACGCAGTTGAATTTCACGCGCAGATCGACGATGGGCACGATCACGCCGCGCAGGTTCACCACGCCCTTGAGGTAGGCGGGGGCATTGGCGATCTTGGTGGGCGGCTCGTAGGAGCGGATCTCCTGCACCTTCAGGATGTCGATGCCGTATTCCTCGCTGCCCAGGCGGAAAGTGAGGAACTCGCGGCCGGCGCTGCCCTGGCGGGTGGACTGCTTGGGCGTCAGGCCCTTGGGGCCGAAGCCGGAAAGGCCGGAGGCGGTGCGCGGTGCGCTGGCTTGCGTCTCTTGTGCGGTGTCCATGAAGGAGGCCTCGCTAGGGGTGATGAGTAGGGCCGTTGACAGGGCACGACCGACCCGTTGTGAACTCTCGCCAGCCCAGGCACCGTAGGCGCGCCAAGGCAGGCACTTCCAGGACTATCGGCCGATTGCCGGAAAACTGAAATGTCCTGGCATTTCCGGCGCGCGCCTGGGCTGATTTTTTACAGGGCGAAAGAAGAGATCGAGCGGCTCAACCGTTCGGCCTGTTCGCGCAGGCTGGCGGCGGCGGCGGCCGATTGCTCCACCAGGGCCGCGTTCTGCTGCGTCATCTGGTCCAGCTCGCTCACGGCTTGGTTGACCTGGCCGATGCCCTGGCTCTGCTCGTTCGACGAGGTGGTGATCTCCGTGATGATGCTGGTCACGTGCTCCACGCTGCTCATGATCTCGTGCATCGCCGCACCGGCGTCGTTGACCAGGCGCGTGCCCGAATCGACCTTCTCGCCCGAGGCGCTGATCAGCGTCTTGATCTCCTTGGCCGCGTTGGCGCTGCGCTGGGCCAGCGAGCGCACTTCGCCCGCCACCACGGCGAAGCCGCGGCCTTGTTCGCCAGCACGTGCGGCTTCCACGGCCGCATTCAAGGCCAGGATGTTGGTCTGGAAAGCAATGCCGTCGATCACGCCGATGATCTCGTTGATGCGGCGGCTGGCCGTGTCGATCTCGCCCATGTTGCTGACGACCTCGTCCATCAGGCTGGTACCTCGGCGCGCGGCATCGGCGGCCTGGCCGGCCAGTTGGTTGGCCTGGCCGGCGGCCTGGGCGCTGTGCTGCACCGTGCCGGTCAGCTGGTCCATCGAACTGGCGGTCTGCTGCAGGCTGGAGGCGGTGCTCTCCGTGCGGCTGGACAGGTCCATGTTGCCGCTGGCGATTTCGCTGGAGGCGGTGGAGATCGACTCGGCCGATTCACGCACCTCACCCACCAGGGTGCGCAACGCGCGTTGCATCTCGCCCAGGCTGCGCAGCAGGTGCGCGGTCTCGTCCGCGCCGCTCACATCGATGCGGTTGTCCAGGTGGCCCTGCGCGATGCGCGTGGCCAGCGACTGCGCCTGAAGAATCGGGTTGCAGATCGACACCTGGTTGAGCAGGGTCAGCGGCACGACCACGACCACGGCCACGATCACCGCGGCAATGAAGAGCGCCTCCGTGAGCTTCACGGCCTGCCGCTGCTCGCCCAGGGCCTCGTCGGCCTCGGTCTGCAGCACCTTCTCGATGTCGGCCACCATGGTGTCCATGCCGTCGGCCTTTTGAATGGCGTCCTTGAGCTTGGCAAGCGCATCGTTCGTGTTCAGCGAGCCGGCGGCCAGTTCGGCCTGCACGCCCTCGATGGCTTGCTGGTAGGCGGCGATGTGGGGCGCACTGGCACGCAAGATCACGTTGTCCTCGTCCTCCTCGCCTTCGAGCATGTGGGCCGACAGGGTCTGCAGTTGCTTGCCCGTTTCACGCCAGGCCTGCAGCTCGCGCTGTACCTCGTCGGCGTGGCCGGCCATGATGATCATCTGCTTCTCATGGCGGCGCATCTGGCCGATCACCTCGCGCAGGTGCGACAGCGTCTGCGTCTCCTCGAAGGAGTGGTGCCTGAACTCGTCGCTCAGGTGCTGGATCCGGAACATGCCGTACAGGCCCGCGCCGCCCACCATCGAGAGCAGCAGCAGCACGGTCACGATGGCACCCTGCATGCGCAGGCGGATCGTGAAGCGTCGCATCAATTCGGTCAAAACCATGGTCTTATCCCCAGGGCCGCAAACGGGCCCGTCATCCGTTCGCGCCAAGCGCCGAACGCTGCCTGCTTTTCGACAGACGCAAGCGTGACTTGAGCGGGGAAGGGGGCTGTTACCTGGAAAGCGAGACGCAACCGGTCCGCTGGCTGACCTGGATCAAGCTTCGGCGCTCATGGCGGGCAGGGCGGCGGCCCCCATCTGGTCGATCAGAACGTCGACCAGCGTGTCGATGTCATCGCCGAACTTGTCCAGTTGACCATCCAGCACGAGGTGGCTCAGACCGTGCACAAAGCTCCAGGCGGTGAGGGCGCGGATGCGGACGGCAGGATGATCCTGTGGCAGACCAGCGTGCAGCGCAGCCAGACCGATCAGGCCGGAGAAGGATGCTTCGGAGGTCTCGACCAGTTCTGGGCTGCGCTCCTTGGCGGGAAAGCGGCCGAACATCAATTGGAACAAGGCCGCGTTGTCACGGGCAAAGCGCACATAGGCCTGGCCGGCGCTCTTGAACATGGTCAGCGGTGTGTCGCCAGCGATGGCCGCCTGCACCTGGGCCTGGGTGAAGCGCCGGAACCCCTCGGCGGCCAAGGCCATCAGCAGCGCTTCCTTGTCGGCGAAGTGGCGGTAGGCCGCGTTGGCCGACACGCCCACCTGGCGGGCCAGATCGCGAAGGCTCAGCTCGTGGGCGGGCTTGTCGCGCAGGGCCTGCAAGCCCACCTCGATCAGCGCCGCGCGCAGGTTGCCATGGTGATAAGGCGTAGAGGACGCGGGGGGCGTGGCGGCCTTGTCCTCGCTAGAAACAGGGGCGGTTGACTGATTTGGGGTTGTCATGTTGACAACGTACACATTGATGGGTACATTGGTGTCGCAGTGTTGTCACTGTACACATTCAAGCCCGCCAGGTCACGCACCGCAGTTTTCGCGCGGCAGCGGCGGTGATTCGCAGTCCATCAGCCTGGAGATCACCCATGTCACGCAACCTCGCCGAACGCACCGTTGGATGGATCAGCCGCTGGGCTCGCCAGCGCCAGCCCTACCAGGCCTCCAACATCTACCTGGAAGGCCCGTTCGCGCCGGTGCACGATGAAGTCACCGAGACGCGGCTGACGGTGACGGGTGAGTTGCCACGCGAGCTCAATGGCCTGTACGCCCGCATCGGCCCCAACCCCATGCACGTGGACAACCCCGGCCTGTACCACTGGTTCGCTGGCGACGGCATGGTGCACGGCCTGCGCCTGGCCGATGGTGAGGCCCTCTGGTACCGCAACCGCTGGGTGGGCACCGACAGCGTGCGCCGCGCCCAGGGCAAGCCACTGGCCCCCGGGCCGCGCCGTGGCGTGGCAGACACCGTCAACACCAATGTGTTCGGCCATGCCGGCCGCGTGTGGGCCTCGGTGGAAGCGGGCATGCTGCCCGTGCAGCTCGATGACAAGCTGGAGACGGTGCGCCATGGCTACTTCGACAGCGACGTGTCGCGCGCCTTCAGCGCCCATCCGCACCGTGACCCGGAGACCGGCTCGATCCACGCCATCTGCTACGACGCGCTGGACCAGCGCCGCGTGCAGCACGTCGAGGTCGATGCCACGGGCCAGGTCGCCCGCGTGGTCGACATCCCCGTGAGCCATGGCCCGATGATCCACGACTGCGCCATCACCCGCAGCCAGATCGTGGTGTTGGACCTGCCCGTCACCTTCTCGCTGGGCCGCGTGCTGCGCGGCAACAGCATGCCCTACGCCTGGAACAACAAGCATCCGGCACGCGTGGGCCTGTTGCCGCTCAAGGGCGAGGCCAAGGACATCCGCTGGTTCAATGTCGAGCCGTGCTTCGTCTTCCATCCCTGCAATGCGCAGGACACGGCCGATGGCGGCGTGCTGCTGGACGTGGTGGTGCACCACCGCATGTTCGACCGATCCAAGGTAGGCCCCGAGACCGACAACCAGAAGATCACCTTCGAGCGCTGGACCATCAGCCCCCATCGCAGCGACGTGGTCCGCGAGGTGCTGCACGAAGGCAGTCAGGAGTTCCCGCGCTTCGACGAACGCCTGACGGGTCGCCCCTACCGCCACGCCTACACCGTGGGCTTCGACTTCGATTTCTCGCTGGCGCAGCAGCTCAATGCCTACGATTTGGCAACAGGCAAGCATGCCGTGCACAAGTTCGGCCCGGGCCGCATTCCCAGCGAGGCCGTGTTCGTGCCGCGCTCGCCCGATGCCGCCGAGAACGACGGCTGGCTGGTCAACTACGTGACCGACATGAACACCGGCACGACCGACTTCGTGGTGCTCAACGCGGCCGACGTGGCCGGGCCACCGCAGGCCGTGGTGCATCTGCCGGCGCGGGTGCCGCTGGGCTTTCACGGGAACTGGATCCCTGATCCGGTGTGATCGGTGTGACCGGTGGCATGGCCACCGCCTCGCACCGCTGCCTGAGCAACTGGTGCAGCAACTGCACCGCCGGCGAGAACTGCTGGCGGTGCGGGCACACCAGGTGCAGCGGCGTGGGCTCGCCCGTGAGATGCGGCAGCAGCACCTCCAGCCGGCCGGTGCGCACGTGCTCGGCCACGTCCAGCCAGGACTTGTAGATCACGCCTTCGCCATCGAGCGCCAGGCGGTGCACCACGTCGGCATCGTCGGCCTGCAAGGGGCCGCGCACATGGGCCACCACGCGCTGCGCACCTTCGTGGAAGACCCATTTGTCGTAGACGCGGCCGCCCAGCAGGTAGAGCAGGCAATCGTGGCGCTGCAGATCGGCCAGCGTCTCGGGCCGCCCGTGGCGCTCCAGGTAACCGGGTGAGGCGACCAGCACGCGCCGGTTCTGCGGCGCCAGCGGCAGCGCCACATAGCTCGCATCCTCCGGCGTGCCGTAGCGGATGGCCACGTCCACCGGCTCGCGGAACACATCGGCCACGCGGTCCGACAGAAACAGCCGCAAGGTGAGCTTGGGGTGCTGTCGGCGGAAGGCCGTGAACCAGGGCAGCAGCACGTTGCGGCCCAGATCCGATGGCGCGGCGATCTGCAGCAGGCCGCTCAGCGCCTTGCGCTCCTGGTGCAGTTGCGCATGCCCCTCGCGCAGGGCCTGCAGTACCTGGCGGGCGTAGGGCAGGTAGCGTTCGCCCTCCGCCGTGAGGCGCAGGCTGCGGGTGGAGCGCGCGAACAGGCGAATCTCCAGCTCACGCTCCAGCCGCTTGATGGCCGCGCTGACCTGCCCGGGCAGCAGATCGGCCTCGCGCGCCGCCTCGGAGAAGCCACCCAGCACAGCGGAGCGCTCGAACAGCGCCAGGTCATCCACGCGGATCATTTTCACTCCAGCAGAGAAAGTGTTGGGTGATTTTGCATCTTTATCGAACAGCTCGCACGGCGGATCATGCGTCCATGCCTAACAACAAGCACCTTTGAGCAATGCCATGAAAGCCATCGCCTACACCCAGCACGGCCTGCCTGCCGACGACCCGCGTTCGCTGATCGACATCGACCTGCCCATGCCGCTGCCCGGCCCGCGCGACCTGCTGGTGCAGGTGCACGCCGTGTCCGTCAACCCGGTGGACACCAAGATCCGCGCCAACTCGCCCACCGAGGGCTGGCGCGTGCTGGGTTGGGATGCCGTGGGCGTGGTGCACGCCGTGGGCAGCGAAGTGAGCCTCTTCAAGCCGGGCGACGAGGTCTTCTACGCCGGCGCCCTCAAGCGCCCCGGCACCAACAGCGAATACCACTTGGTCGACGAGCGCTTGGTGGGCCACAAGCCCCGCACGCTGAGCGCCGCCCAGGCCGCAGCCTTGCCGCTCACGGCCATCACCGCGTGGGAGCTGCTGTTTGATCGCCTGGGCGTGCCCGAAGGCGGCGGCGAGGGCCAGAGCCTCTTGATCATCGGCGCGGCCGGTGGCGTGGGCTCCATCCTCACGCAGCTAGCGCGTCAGCTCACCAAGCTCACGGTGATCGGCACCGCCTCGCGGCCCGAAACGGCCGACTGGGTGCGCCAGTTGGGCGCCCACCATGTGATCGACCACAGCCAGCCTCTGGCAGACGAACTGCGCAAGGCCAACTTGCCCTTGGTCGACATGGTCGCCAGCCTCACGCACACCGACGTCCACTACGCCCAGATCATCGAAGCGCTGCGCCCGCAAGGTCGCCTGGCGCTGATCGACGACCCGGCCACGCTCGATGCCATGCCGCTGAAGGCCAAGAGCCTGTCGCTGCACTGGGAGCTGATGTTCACGCGTTCGCTGTTCGAAACGCCGGACATGGTCCGGCAGCACGAGTTGCTCGACCGCGTGTCCCAACTGGTGGACCAAGGCGTGCTCAAGACCACGTTCAGCGAGGATTTCGGCCCCATCAACGCAGCCAACCTGCGCCGCGCCCATGCCCTGGTCGAGAGTCACCGAGCGCGCGGCAAGGTCGTGTTGTCGGGCTTCTGACAGACCGCGCCAGCTTCGCTATCGTCCCATCCTTCACATCCTTTGCAGTTCAAGGAGCCATGGCCATGAGCCTCGTCCAAATTTCCCAGACCCGCTACACCACCAAGGCCTACGATGCTTCGCGCAAGATTCCGCAGGCGCAGATCGAAGAACTGCTGACCCTGCTGCGCAACAGCCCCTCGTCGGTCAATTCGCAACCCTGGCACTTCGTGGTGGCCTCCACCGACGAAGGCAAGGCGCAGGTGGCCAAGGGCGCGCAGGGTGGCTTCTCGTACAACGAGCCCAAGATCCTGAACGCCTCGCACGTGGTCGTGCTGTGCGCCCGTACGGATCTGTCCGACGACTATCTGGAAGCGCTGCTCGACCAGGAAGAGCGCGATGGCCGCTTCGCCGCCGAAGGCGCCCGCGCCACGCAGCGCAAGAGCCGCCAGGGCTATGTCGACATCCACCGCTACCAGACCAAGGATCTGCAGCACTGGATGGAGAAGCAGCTCTACCTGTCGTTGGGCACCTTGCTGCTGGGCGCGGCCACGCTGGGCATCGACGCCACGCCGATGGAAGGCATCGACAGCAAGGCGCTGGACGAGGCCCTGGGCCTGCGCGAGCGCGGCTTTACCGCCGTGGTGGCCTGCGCGCTGGGCTATCACGCCGAGAGCGACTTCAACGCCAAGCTGCCCAAGTCGCGCCTGGCCGAGGTGGCCACGTTGACACGGATCTGACTTCAGCGTCGGCCATGAAAAATCCCCGTGGCCGGCAAAGGCTCACGGGGATTTTCGCGAGGGGCGCTCACAAGCCCTGGCGCGATCAATCAGCGATCAAACGTTGAAAAGGAAGTTGAGCACATCGCCATCCTTGACGATGTACTCCTTGCCTTCCGCGCGCATCTTGCCCGCGTCCTTCGAGCCTTGTTCGCCCTTGAAGGTGATGTAGTCGTCATACGAGATCGTCTGCGCACGAATGAAGCCACGCTCGAAATCCGTATGGATCACGCCGGCGGCCTGCGGCGCGGTGGCGCCCACGGGCACTGTCCAGGCGCGCACTTCCTTCACACCGGCGGTGAAGTAGGTCTGCAGGCCCAGCAGCTTGAAGGCGGCGCGGATCAGTCGGTTCAGGCCCGGCTCGTCCTGGCCCATCTCGGCCAGGAACATGGCGCGGTCTTCGTCTTCCATCTCCGACAATTCGGCTTCCGTCTTGGCGCAGATGGCCACCACGGGGCCCTTCTGGGCGGCGGCGTATTCCTTCAGGCGGTCGAGCAGCGGGTTGTTCTCGAAGCCGTCTTCCGACACGTTGCCCACGAACATGGCTGGCTTGGCCGTGATCAGGCACAGGGGCTTGAGGATGGCCAGCTCTTCCTTGCTGAAATCGATGGTGCGTACCGGCTTGGCCTGGTCCAGCGCGGCCTGGCACTTCTCGAGCACCTTCACCAGCGCGGCGGCTTCCTTGTCGTTGCCCGAGCGGGCCGCCTTGTTGTAGCGGTGCAGGCTTTTCTCGACGGTGCCCATGTCGGCCAGGCACAGCTCGGTCTGGATGACCTCGATGTCGGCGATCGGATCGACCTTGCCGGCCACGTGGATCACGTTGTCGTCTTCGAAGCAGCGCACCACGTTGACGATGGCGTCGGTTTCGCGGATGTGCGAGAGGAACTGGTTGCCCAGGCCTTCGCCCTTGGAGGCGCCCGCCACCAGGCCGGCGATGTCCACGAACTCGACGATGGCCGGCAGGATGCGCTCGGGCCCGACGATGTCGGCCAGGGCCTGCAGGCGGGGATCGGGCACTTCCACCACGCCCACGTTGGGCTCGATGGTGCAGAAGGGATAGTTCTCAGCAGCGATGCCGGCCTTGGTCAGCGCGTTGAAGAGGGTGGATTTGCCCACATTGGGCAAGCCCACGATGCCGCATTTGAGGCTCATGGTCGGTCCTGTCAGGTCGCAAGGGGAGAAATCAACCCGCCATTTTAGTGGACGCCGCCGCTTGGCCGCGCCATGACGCGGTTCACGAGGCGGTTTTCAGCCGAGGTGCCTGGGCTCGGGGCGGGCGCTGCCACTGTTCCACGGCCTGGATCAGCTGCCGGCGCTCGATGGGCTTGGTCAGCACCTCGCTCATGCCGGCGGCCAGGCATTGTTCGCGGTCTTCCGCATGGGCGTTGGCCGTGAGGCCCAGCACGGGCACGTCCACGGCCTCGGGGCCGGCTTCGCCCTGTCGGATACGGCAGGTGGCCTCCAGGCCGTCCATGCCGGGCATGCGGAAGTCCATCAGCACGATGTCCACCGGGTGCTCGCGCAGGTAGAGCAGGGCCGCCTCGCCGCTTTCCACCGCTTGCGCATCGGCGCGCACCCCGCACAGCACTTCGCAGGCCAGCATGCTGTTGACGGGATCGTCCTCGACCACGAGCACACGGGTGCCGGCCAGATGGTCGGGTCGCAGCGGAATGGGCACGACCGACGGCGTCACGTCCTGGGTGGGCGGCAGGGGCAGGTCCACACGCACGGTGGTGCCGTGGCCCAGGCGGCTTTGCAGCGACAGGGTGCCGCCGGCCAGCGTCACGAGCTCTTGCGTGATCGTCAGCCCCAGGCCCACGCCACCGTTGCGGCGGGTGCTGTCGTGGTCGACCTGGTAGAAGGCGTCGAACACACGCTGCTGGGCTTCTTCCGACAACCCGGGGCCCGTGTCGATCACCTCGAAGCGCACGCGCTCGTCGTCCACGCGCGAGACATCCAGCCGGATGCCGCCGTGCTCGGTGAACTTGGCCGCATTGGCCAGCAGGTTGATCAGCACCTGCGACAGGCGCAAGGTGTCGCCCCGCCGTTGCAGCACCAGATCGGATGCGACATTCAGCCGCAAGGTCAGTCCCTTTCGCTGCGTCATGGGCGAGACCGCTTCAGTAGCGCGGCGGCAGGCGGTCACCAGGTCCATGGGCTCGTGCACCATCACCACCTTGCCGGCCTCGATGCGCGACAAATCCAGCACCTGGTCGATCAGCGCCAGCAAGTGCTTGCCACTGCTCTGGATGGTGGACACCAGGCGGGCATTGCGCTCGGCCGCCGTGGCTGGATCGCTGCGGCCGGGCTCGTCCTTCTCGGCCAGCAGGTCGGCGGACACGAGCATCGCATGCAGCGGCGTGCGCAGTTCGTGGCTCATCACGGCCAGGAACTGGCTCTTGGCACGCGAGGCGGCCTCGGCGGAATCTCGTGCCTCGGCCAGGGTATTGGTTTTCTCGTGCAGCCAGCGCTCCAGCGCCTTGCGTGCATCGGCGGGGCCGACGGGACCGCCCGTGGCCAGGACCTGCATCACCCCATGCCGCAGCCGCGACACGCTCATCAGGCTCATCAGCATGGCCAGTTCCACCAGCAGCCCGTTGAGCATCAGCGGTGCGAACTCCGTGTCCCAGCGTGCGGCAGGCACATGCAACCTCGCGATCAGCGGTGGGATGGACACCACGCCGGCGAGCGACACCGACCACATCAGCGCGGCCCTTTGCGGCCAGGTCATGTGCAATACCAGCGTGATCAGCACCGTCCACATGTAGGTGGTGGCCATCCAGTAGATGGTGATCTGCTGCGGCGCCAGCACGCTCAGGTGCACCACGCCGCTGACGAAGTAGATCTGCAGGCATGCCACGCCCCAGCGCTGCGTCGTGACCAGGGTTTCAGGGCGACGTCGCAGACGCAGGAACAGGCAGAACAGCGCCAGTGCCAGGATGGGCTGCACCCAGCGGTCCAGCGTGGTGTTGGCCTCCGTGAGTGTTTCGATGGCGTAGACCACGATGGTGGCCATGGCCCCAATGGCCAGGATCACCAGGCTGGTCTTGCGCTCCAGCATGGCGATCACCGGTCCACCACTGCCCTGTTCTTGCGTCGTCATTGACATCGTTTGTTGTCGGACTTCCGTCAGTCGGCCCGCTGGTCGTCAAGCCGCCCGTTTGACCATGGCCAAGCAAAAGCGGTCCGATAAGCCGTACTCTAGATGCAAATGAAAGCCCAGTCAGTCCGGCACAGCCCTGATGCGGCGGACGCTGAACGGGACCTCTAGAATGCCTCATGATGAAATCAGCTGTATTCGACGTGTGCGTCAGTGGCAACGGGGCCGTGGGGCGCGCCCTGGCCCTGGCCCTTTCTGGCCAGGGGTGGCGGGTGGCGCTGGCCTGTGAGCCGGGCTCGCTGGCGCCGCGCGAGAACGACATCCGCACCTACGCGCTCAACGCACGCTCCATCGCCGTGCTGGAGCGCCTGCGCGTGTGGCCGCAATTGAAACAATTCGCGACGCCGGTGCACGCGATGTCGGTCAGAGGCGACAAAGGCGGTGAGCTCTCATTTTCCGCATGGCAGCAATGTGTGAGCGAACTGGCCTGGATCGTGGATGCCGCTGCCCTGGAGCGCCTGCTCGGCGATGCGATCCGCTACGCGCCTCATGTCACCCAGGTCGATGCCGTGGAGGGGGCTGCCGCACCGCAGGCCTCGCTGCTGGCCGTGTGCGAGGGCAAGCATTCCCAGACACGCGAGGCGCTGGGCGCCTCCTTCTCTCGCCAGGAATACGGCCATTGGGCGGTGGCGGCACGTCTGAAGGCCAGCCGGCCGCACGCGGGCATGGCACGCCAGTGGTTCCGCTCGCCGGACGTTCTGGCGCTGCTGCCGTTCCATGATCCCGAACCCGGTGCCTCCTATGGGCTGGTGTGGTCCATGCCGCAGGCGCAGGCCAGCCAGTGGCTGGCCGAGCCGGCGGCCGCTTTCGAAGCCGGCTTGATGCAGGCCATCCGCGACAGTGATCCAGAGGGCGCGGCCCAGGTGGGCGAGCTGCAACTGCATGGCGCGCCGGCGGCCTGGCCCCTGGCGGTCGCGCAGGCCTCGCCGTGGAGCGGACCCGGCTGGGTGCTGCTGGGCGATGCGGCCCACCAGGTGCATCCGCTCGCCGGCCAGGGGCTGAACCTGGGGCTGGCGGATGTGGACACCCTGGCCACCGTGCTGCGCGAAGCCCGCGAGCGCGAACCCTGGCGCTCACCGGGCGACGAGCGCGTGCTGCGCCGCTACGAGCGTGCGCGCTGGGCGCCCACTCGCGCCATGGTGGGCCTCACCGATGGCCTGCTGCACCTTTTTGCACAGAACCAGGGCGCGGTGCGGGAACTCCGCAACACCGGCATGGGTCTGCTGAACCGATGGAGCCCCGTCAAGCGGTGGCTGGTCGGGCACGCGCTCGATCAATGAGAGGAGTCAACATGCATGTTTCCCTGACGCCCGTGCGGCGCACCTTCACCGCCCTGACGCTGGCCGCCATCGGCACGTTGGCCATGGCCGTGCCCGCGATGGCGCAGAACGACCTGACCGATGCCCAGCAGTCGGCGATCAAGCAGAAGCTGGCGCAGCGACTGCCCTCCATCCCCGCCGTGGATGAACTGCGCCCCGCCCCGGTGGCCGGCCTGATCGAGGTGCGCGCAGGCGACCACGTGTTCTACACCGATGCCAAGGGCGAGTACCTGATCGAGGGCAACCTGATCGAGACCCGCACGCAGCGAAACCTCACCGAAGAGCGCCTGGACGAGATCAACAAGGTCGATTTCGCCACCTTGCCGCTCAAGGATGCCGTGGTCTGGAAGAACGGCAATGGCCGGCGCAAGCTGGTCGTCTTCGCCGATCCCAACTGCGGCTATTGCAAGCACCTGGAGAAGTCGCTCCAGCAGGTCAAGGACATCACGGTCTACACCTTCATCATCCCCATCCTGGGCGATGACTCCAAGGTCAAGGCCGAGAACATCTGGTGCCTGAGGGACCGTACCTCGGCCTGGCGCGACTGGATGCTCAATGGCCAGGTGCCGGCCAAGTCCATGGGCATGTGTGCCTCGCCCACGCAACGCAACCTGGCCATGGCGCAGAAGTACCGCGTCAACGGCACGCCTGCGATGTTCTTCGAGGATGGCAGCCGCCTGGCCTCGGCTGCACCCACCAATGTGATCGAGCAGCGCCTGAACAAGGCATCCGCCAAGAGCGGCGGCTGATCGACTGATCTACTTCTGCGCTGGCGGCACATCCTGTGCGGGGGGGGCTGCCGTCTGCTGCGGCATCTTGTCCATCTTCATGTCCAGGTAGTTGGCCTTGCCCTGGCGCAGCAGCATGCGGATGGGCAGGTACTGCAGGCTGGGCGCGATCCAGATCTCGGCCAGGATCTCGTCCCGCTGCTTTTCCTTCTCGTTGTCCTTCTGGCTGCTGGCCAGCGGACGCGGCTTGAGCCGGAAGGTGTCGATCTTGCCCAGCGGGGTGTCCAGCTCTTCCCTGGCCTCGATGTCGTAGACCACGGTGTCCTGCTTGCGTGTCCAGGCCAGCGGCATGGAGAGCGTGCCGCCCACCCGCATCAGCGTGGGATCGAGCAGGGCCTGGTAGGCCAGTTGGATGTAGTGACTGGCCGGGTCCTGCACCATCGGCAGCTTGGGCTCGCGCTTGCCATCGGCCAGTTCGACCTCGCCAGGATGAAAGATCACGCGGCGCGGGGTGCCGCTGCTGATCAGGAGCTTGTTGATCGATTCGAAGCGTTTGGGCTCCAGGCCGGCGGGTGTGATGTCGCCCTCGCTCGTCCAGCGTTGCGAACCCAGGGGCGCGAAGCTCGGGCCCACCGAGGCATCCACGTGGACTTGGTAGCGCGTGCCTTGCCGAACCCATTCCACTTGGGCCTGCCCGTAGATGGGCCCGCGGATGTAGCCCTCGGCCTTGAAGGTCACCCTTGTTGCCAGAGGCCACTCGAAGGCTTCGGCGTCGGTGGGCGCCGAAGCCTTGGCCACGGCCGTGGGCGGCGTGTCGCCAGGTTCACTGGCGGAGGAGGCTGCGCTCTGGGGGGCCGATGCCGGCGTCAGGGCCGCCACCACGGGCTCGCTGGCGGCTGGCTCCGGCGCGGAGGCCTGGCTGGCAGGCGGTTCAGGGGCCGGCTTCGATGCTGGTGTGGAGGCGGCGGATGCTGCTTCCGGCGCCGCAGCGGCGACGACGGGTGCGGGCGAGGGCGGCATCGGTGCAGCCACCACCACAGGGGGGGCGCTCAAGCGCATGTCGGCCACCATCACGGCTTCCATGCGCTGGATGGTGGGCGCATCGCCCGCCAAGCCTTCCATCTGGCTGATCATGCCGCGCGTGAGCAGGGCGTGGGCCAGCAGCACCGTCGCCACGACGGTGCCCAGCGCCAGCCGGCGCCGCCAGGGCCGTGGCCCCATGCCGGCCTGGTCCTGCCCCATGCGCGGTCAGGCGCCCAGCCAGAGGCGTCGGCGTGCCTCGATGGTCTTGTCCAGCCCGCTGCCGAGGGTCAGCGACACCAGGCGGCCCCAGTCATCGCCGGTCTGTGCAACGGGCAGGGTCAAGGTCTGCAGGCGCTGGTCGCGGCTGATCAGCAGGGCCTGAGGGCGGTCGGCCCGACGTGCGTGCGTCAGGTCGTCCACCCGCCGCAGGCGCCAGTTGTCCAGGGCGATCAGCTCATCGCCGGCACTGATGCCGGCGGATTCGGCGGGGCTGCCGAACATCACGGCCTGGGCCTTGAGGCCGCCGTTTGACTCCTGGGTGCGCAGTCCCAGTTGCTGCGCGGCCGGGCCGGACCGGGTGGTCCACTGCACGCCCACATCGGCCAGCAGCGAGTTCAATGGCAGGTCGTCCGTGCCGTGCACCCAGGCATTCAACTGCTCGCGCCAGTCCTTGGCATGGCGCGGCGTCGTCGTGGCCTCCTCGCACAGGGCCTGCACCACGTCGTCCTCGGTGATGGGGCGGCCCAGGGCCCACAGGCGGTGCATCACGCCATCCAGGCTGGGTTGGCTGCCATCGGCACGGGCGGGCCCCACGCGCAGCGAAAGGTCCAGCGCCAGCGCCACCAGCGAGCCTTTGGTGTAGTAGCTCACCGTGGCGTTGGCGGTGTTCTCGTCAGGGCGGTAGTAGCGTGTCCATGCATCGAAGCTGGCCTGGGCCACGCTCTGCGTGCGACGTCCGGGCGTGGCCAGCACCTGGTTGATCGGCTTGTTCAGCAGGCGCAGGTAGTGGGCGGCATCCACGCGCTGTGTGCGCAGCAGGAACTGGTCGTCGTAGTAGGACGTGAAGCCCTCGAAGAACCACAGCATGCGCGTGTAGTTCTCGCGGGTGTAGTCATACGGCGCGAATTCGCGAGGCTTGAGCCGCTTGACGTTCCAGGTGTGGAAGTACTCGTGGCTGATCAGACCCAGCAAGGTGGTGTAACCCTCGCTGTTCGTCGGCTCCGCACCACGGCGGGGGATGTCCTTGCGTGCGCAGATCAACGCGGTGCTTTCGCGGTGCTCCAGGCCGCCATAACCATCGTCGACCACGTTGAGCAGGAACACGTAACGATCGAACACCGGCTTGCGGCGGCCGTGCCAGAAGGCGATCTGCGATTCGCACAGGCGCTGTGTGTCGGTCATCAGGCGGTCCAGGTCGGCCTCGTCGGCCGCGCCGCTCACCACCAGTTCGTGCGGCACACCGCGGGCCTTGAAGCTGCCCCGCCAGAACTTGCCCAGCTCGACGGGGTGGTCCACGAGCTCGTCGTAGTCGGCGGCTTGGTAGTAGCCCTGGCCGCGTGCATCGGTGTCCACCGCGCGCAGGGCTGTGGCCACCGACCAGTCCTTCGGCAGGCCTGCGATGCGCACGCGGTGCGCTTGGGCCTCCTGGCCCTCCACCCGCAGGAACACGCTGGTGCCGTTGAAGAAGCCTCGGCGCGCATCCAGGAAGGCCGCGCGCACGGAGGTGTCGTTGGCATACACCTCGTAGCGCACGGTCAAGGCCGCGCGGCCGCTGGCCTGCACCACCCAGGTGGTCTTGTCTTCCTGCGTGATCGGGCAGGGCGTCTTGCCTTGCCAGGCTTGCAGGCTCATCACATGGCGCGCGAACTCACGCACCAGGTAGCTGCCCGGAATCCACACCGGCAGGCTGAGCCGCACCGGACCGGTCTGGCGCGGCAGCTTGAGCGTGACGTTGAAGCGGTGGGCGTGTGGCTGGGCTGGTTCGATGAGGTAGTCGATCATGCGAAAGCGTGCGGTGTTGCCAATGAGGGATCGAAGGGCCGGTATGGCTGCTGGATCACAGTTGGGCGGCGGCCAGGAAGCAGCTCAGGCTGGCCACGACGGTGAGCCGAAAGCGCAGCGTCAGCCAGCCGCTGGCACCCAACAGAGGGTAGAGGCGGCGATCGATCAGGTAGCCCGCGATCAACAACGCGCCCAGCACGACCAGGCCGGCGTGCGGTGGCATGTTGACGGCGGCCCAGGCGGTCACCAGCCGGATCAACCCCGTCCACAAGGTGCGTTGTACCAGGGCGTGATCGGCCTCTTGCGGCTGCACACGAACCGCCAAGCCCCAGGGCAGTCCGCCCAGAAAGGCGATGACGAGTGCTGCGTAGCTGGTCAGCGCACCGACCAGGAACACGAAGGGCTCGGGTTGCACGCGTCCGGCCAGCAGCCAGATGAAGATCGCTCCGCCGATGAAGGGAATCAGGCTGGCATGGCCCAGTTGCGTGGCCAGGCGGCCCGGCGGGGTGTGCGAGGTGGCGGGATCCAGGAACAGGGAACTCACGATGGGTCGATCGGGTGGAGGTCGATGAGGATGAGCGAGCGCTCTGCAGGCCATTGTGTCAAGAACGATGCCCTGCGGGTGGCTCGAAGGGTTTGTTCAGCCCGCCAGCCACGAGAACACGGCCGGAATGTGGTCCGGCAGGGACACCGTCTGCTGCCGCCAGCGTGACACGGGATGCGTGAGACACCAACCATCCGTCAGGGTCAGCCCGCAGCTGATCGAGAGCAGGGTGTCGGGCTGCAGTGTCTGCACCAGAGCCTGGGCCAGCGCGGTATTGCGGTAGGGCGTCTCGATCACCAGTTGCGTCTGGCGCTGGCGCCGCGACAGTTGCTCCAGCTCGCGGATGCGTTGGCTGCGGGCTGCAGCGTCCGTGGGCAGGTAGCCCACGAAGGCGAAGCTTTGGCCGTTGAGCCCGCTGCCAGCCAGGGCCAGCACCAGCGAACTTGGCCCCGAGATCGGCAGGACGGGCACACCCGCCCGGTGGGCGGCCAGCACTAGGCCGGCACCAGGATCCGCCACCCCGGGCAGACCGGCTTCGGAGATCAGGCCCACATCGTGCCCCTGCAAGGCCGGCGCCAGCAGCGCCTCCCAGGCCGATGAGGGGGTGTTGGTTGCCGCGCCGCCGCCCTTGGGCGGGCGGGGCAGCACCTCGATGTGCAGCTGCTGCAAGGGCGTCTGCAGCGACGACACGGCATCCACCCGCTTCAGGAAGGCGCGCGTGGTCTTGGCGTTTTCCGCCACCCAGTGGGTCAGGCGGGCAGCAGCCTGCAGCGCGCCCATCGGCAGCACATCCTGCAGATCGGGCTGCGGTGAGCCCTCCGGGACGCTGCCCAGGTCCAGGGTGTTGGGGATCAGCAGAAGGCGGCCTGTGGCGCGAGGTGCGGACGATTCGGTCATGTCATCGGAAAGAAGGTGCAGGGCGCTGGTCAGCGCAGAGAGTTCGCTATGGCTGCGTGGACGCTCATCGTCCGGCCAGCACATCCAGGCCCACGGCACGCAGCAGGCGTGTCACCGTGATCAGTGGCAGGCCGATCAGCGCGGTCGGGTCGTCCGAGGTGATGCGCTCCAGCAGCGCGATGCCCAGGCCTTCGGCCTTGGCGCTGCCGGCGCAATCGTAGGGCTGCTCCAGGCGCAGGTAGGTCTCGATGTCCTGATCGCTCAAATGGCGCATGCGCACCTGAACGGTGTCCACGGCCTGTTCCACCTGGCCAGTGGCCGGCCGCACCACGCAAACAGCCGTGTGGAAGAGCACGGTGTGCCCGCGCATGGCGCGCAACTGCTCGGTGGCGCGCTGGTGCGTGCCCGGCTTGCCCAGCGGCTGGCCTTGCAGATCGGCCACCTGGTCGGAGCCGATGACGACGACGTCTCGGGCCGAGTCCGCTTTGCCACCACCGAAGGTCGCCGCCACAGCCTGAGCTTTGGCCAGGGCCAGGCGCGCCGCCAGCGCCAGTGGCGTTTCGCCGGCCTGCGGCGTCTCATCCACGTCCGGTGCGCGCACCTCGAAAGGCAGCCCGAGCCGCTCCAGCAGCTCGCGGCGGTATCGGGAGGTCGAGCCCAGGACCAGGGCAGGGGCGGGCGTGTTGTCTGGCATGGCGCTATTGTCCCTTGTCGCAAGGGCGTTCCCGCCTACACTGCGCGCATGAAACCGCGTCAGCACCAGCCCCGCAAGATGGACATCGGGGCGTTCATCGACTCCGAAACCCCCCTGGAAGGGCACTCCGCCCTGGCCGATCTGGCCCGGCTGGCCGAAGGCGTGCCGCCGGAGGTCCCGCAAGACACCGTTGCGCCTGTGCAATGGTCTGCCCAGGGCCGCCTCGTGCCTCAGCGGGTGGGCGAGCCCCAGCGCTGGCTCGACCTGAGCGCCCACGCCGATCTGCCCTGGACCTGCCAGCGCTGCCTGCAGCCCGTGACTCTGCCGGTGGATTTCGAGCGCAGCATCCGCTTCGTCGCCGACGAAGCCCTTGCCGCCGAGCTGGACGCCGACATGGATGACGACGTGCTGGTCATCAGCCGCAGTTTCGACCTGCTGGATCTGGTCGAGGACGAGTTGATCATGGCCTCGCCCCTGGTGCCGCGCCACGAGGAGTGCCCGCAGCCGCCCAGGATGTCCGTGTCGGATCCTGGTGTGGATGACGAGTCCGAAGAAGCCGACACGCCGGACGACGGCGGCGGCGAATCCGGCCGCAAGAACCCCTTCGCCGTGCTGGCGCAGCTGAAAAAGGGTGGTCCGAACGGCTCATCCGGTGATAAATCTTGAGCCGAATGAATATCGCGTGCTAGAATCTCGGGTTTTCCGGGTATTCATTTGCCCAGAGAAGTCAAACTGAATTCAACCCGCGCAGGGTTCGATGCTGATGCTTCATGTGGCTCTGATCTGGTTTTTGCCAGGCGGGCCGGTCTTGAAGCAGCGCTCCTAAGGTGGCGGCTGCAAAGCCGGGCCCACGGGGTGTGATGGCAGTGGATCCCGCGCCCCTGCTTCGGGTCTTGCCCGATATTGGAGTCCATCATGGCCGTTCAGCAGAACAAAAAGTCGCCTTCCAAGCGTGGCATGCACCGCTCGCACAACGCCCTGGTCACCCCGGGTACCGCCATCGAGCCCACCACCGGTGAAGTGCACCTGCGTCACCACATCAGCCCGACCGGTTTCTACCGCGGTCGCAAGGTTCTCAAGACCAAGGCTGACGCCTGACTGTAGTCAGCGGCCGCACCGGATGCGGCCCCGTGGTTCGAACTCATTCCGTATGAGGCTGGCTTTCCAGTCATCATGCTCGACGGGCTGGTCGCGCTGGCAATTTGCCAGACTTCCGGCCCATAGTCTGTTCGGGTCTGTCCATTGCGCTGTCCGTGGCGTAGCATGGTGCCAGCCTGATCCGGTGTCCCCCCGATGAATTCCTCTGCACTTCCTGCCTCTGCCGCCTCGGCAGCGGGTCGCCATTCCCTGCCTGATCTGCAAGGTCCCGTGCGCATCGCCGTGGATTGCATGGGAGGGGACCACGGCCCCTCCATCACGCTGCCCGCCTGCAAAGCCTTCCTGGAACACCACCCCGATGCCGAACTGGTGCTGGTCGGCCTGGCGGACGCGATCGCGCCGGCCAAAGGCTGGCCCCGCGTCACCCTGGTGGCCGCCACCGAGGTCGTTTCCATGGATGATCCGGTCGAGGTCGCGCTGCGCCGCAAGAAGGATTCGTCCATGCGCGTGGCCATCAGCCAGGTCAAGCTGGGTGAAGATGGCGCGGCCAAGGCGCACGCCTGCGTGTCCGCTGGCAACACCGGCGCCCTCATGGCCGTGGCGCGTTACCTGCTCAAGACGGTGCAGGGCATCGACCGCCCGGCCATCGCCTCGGTCATGCCCAACCAGAAGGACGGCTACACCACCGTGCTCGACCTGGGTGCCAACGTCGATTGCTCGGCTGAGCATCTGCTGCAGTTCGCCGTGATGGGCTCGGCCCTCGTGGCTGCTGTCGATGGCAAGGAGAACCCCACCGTTGGCCTGCTCAACATCGGCGAAGAAGTCATCAAGGGCAACGACGTCATCAAGCAGGCCGGCGAACTGTTGCGCCAGGCCGATGCGCGCGGCGCCATCAACTTCCACGGCAACGTCGAAGGCAACGACATTTTCAAGGGCACGACCGATCTGGTGGTCTGCGACGGCTTCGTCGGCAACGTGGCGCTCAAAACGGCCGAAGGCTTGGCCACGCTGTTCGCCTCGGTGATCAAGCAAGAGTTCACTCGTAACATCTTCACCAAGCTTGTTGCTATCGTCGCGCTTCCGGTGTTATCTCACTTCAAAAAGCGCATGGACCACCGTCGTTACAACGGTGCGGCCTTGCTTGGTTTGAGAGGACTGGTTTTCAAAAGCCATGGCTCGGCGGATGCCTTTTCTTTCGAGCAAGCCCTCAACAGGGCCTATCATGCGGCCCGGCACCGTCTGCTGGACCGCGTCCACGACCGCATCGCGGCCACCGTGGGAAGTCTGCCAGCCGAAGGTGCCGAACCCGTAGACAACCCACAAGGTGATGGTGTCACGGCAGCCCCGCATACCCCTGTGGGGCGCGTGGCCTGACCTCTACTCGATGACCCAAACCCTCCCCGTGTCCGGCGGGGCGGCGGCGCGAACCACGTACGCCCGCATTGCCGGAACAGGCAGTTACCTGCCACCCAAGCGCCTGAGCAACCAGGACCTGGCCGACCAGCTCGCCCGAGACGGCATCGATACTTCCGATGACTGGATCGTGGAACGCACCGGCATCCGGTTCCGCCATTTCGCCGAGGAGGGTGTCACCTCCAGCGATCTGGGTGTGCAGGCCGCGCGCCATGCGCTTGAAGCCGCCGGCTGTCAGGCCGCCGACATCGACCTCATCATCTGCGCCACGTCCACGCCGGACATGGTCTTCCCCTCGACCGCCTGCCTGATCCAGCACAAGCTGGGGGTGGCCGGCTGCGCCGCCTTCGACGTGCAGGCCGTGTGCTCGGGCTTCGTCTATGCCCTGGGTGTGGCCGACAGCATGATCCGCTCGGGTGCCGCACGCAAGGCCCTGATCGTGGGGGCCGAGGTGTTTTCCAGGCTGCTGGACTTCAAGGACCGCACCACCTGCGTGCTGTTCGGCGACGGCGCCGGCGCCGTGGTGCTGGAAGCCAGCGACCAGCCGGGCATCCTGGCGTCGCGCCTGCATGCCGATGGCCGCCATTCGGACATCCTGTGCACACCGGGCGCCATCGCGGGCGGCCAGGTGCTGGGCGATCCCTTTCTCAAGATGCAGGGGCAGGCCGTCTTCAAGCTGGCCATCAGCGTGATGGACAGCGTGACCAGCGAAGTGCTGGCCGCCGCCGGCTGCGAGGCCGAGTCCGTGGACTGGTTGGTGCCGCACCAGGCCAATATCCGTATCATGCAGACGGCCGCGCGCAAGCTCGGCATGACCATGGACCAGCTCGTGGTCACGGTGGACCAGCACGGCAACACGTCGGCCGCGTCCATCCCCCTGACGCTGGACCATGCCATCCGCCAGGGGCAGATTCAGCGTGGCCAGCGCCTGCTGCTCGAGGGCATGGGCGGCGGCTTCACCTGGGGCGCTGTCCTGGTGGACTACTGAGCCGCGTACCACTGATCCCATACCTCATACAACAACACCACAACACGCCATGACCGCTTTCGCATTCGTGTTTCCTGGACAAGGCTCCCAATCGGTGGGGATGCTGGACGCCTGGGGCGACCATCCCGCCGTGCGCGCCACCCTGGCCGAGGCCTCCGAGGCCCTGGGCGAGGACATCGCCGCCCTGATCGCGCAGGGCCCCAAGGAGCAACTGGACCTCACCACCAACACCCAGCCGGTGATGCTCACCGCTGGCGTGGCCGCCTGGCGTGCCTGGCAGGCCGACACGGGCCTGGTGCCCGCCGCCGTGGCGGGTCATTCGCTGGGCGAGTACACCGCCCTGGTGGCTGCTGGCGCTTTGACGCTGAAGGATGCGCTGCCCCTGGTGCGCTTCCGTGCGCAAGCCATGCAGGAAGCCGTGCCAGTGGGCACCGGCGGCATGGCCGCCATCCTGGGTCTGGACGCCGAGGCCGTGAAGGCCGGCTGCGCTGAAGCCGCCAGGCTGGTGGGCGAGGCCGTCGAGGCCGTGAACTTCAACGACCCCAAGCAGACCGTGATCGCCGGCACCAAGGCTGGTGTCGAGAAGGCCTGCGAGGTGCTCAAGGCCGCTGGCGCCAAGCGCGCGCTGCCGCTGCCCGTGTCGGCGCCGTTCCACTCCAGCCTGATGAGGCCCGCTGCCGAGCGTCTGAGGGACAAGCTGGCCGCCACGCCGTTCGCTGTGCCGACCATCCCCGTGATCAACAACATCGACGTGGCCACGGTCACCGATGTCGACGCGATCCGCGACGCCCTGTACCGCCAGGCCTTCGGCCCGGTGCGCTGGGTGGAAACCATCCAGGCGCTCAAGGCCCGTGGCCTCACGCACGTGATCGAATGCGGCCCTGGCAAGGTGCTGGCGGGCATGGTCAAGCGCATCGACGGCGAACTGGCATCGGCCACGGTGCTCGATCCGGCGTCGCTGCAGGAAGTGAAGGGCTTGCTGGCATGAGCGAGAGCACCCGACAAATCGCGCTGGTCACCGGCGCCAGCCGTGGCATCGGCCAGGCCATCGCCCGCACGTTGGCCGAACGAGGCTTCACCGTCATCGGCACGGCCACCTCCGACAATGGCGCCAAGGGCATCACCGAGGCGCTTGCAGGCTTCCCGGGCAGCCGTGGTGTCGTCCTGGATGTGAACGATGCGGCCGCCTCCGAGGCGCTGATCGACACCATCGTCAAGGAATTTGGCGCGCTGCACGTGCTGGTCAACAACGCCGGCATCACCCGCGACACCCTGGCCATGCGCATGAAGGACGACGATTTCGAGGCGGTGATCGACACCAACCTCAAGTCCGTGTTCCGCCTCAGCCGTGCCGTGATGCGCCCCATGATGAAGCAGCGCCACGGCCGCATCATCAACATCACCTCGGTGGTG
Organism: Candidatus Aquabacterium excrementipullorum; assembly: GCA_019112875.1. Taxonomy (GTDB): domain Bacteria; phylum Pseudomonadota; class Gammaproteobacteria; order Burkholderiales; family Burkholderiaceae_C; genus Aquabacterium; species Aquabacterium excrementipullorum. The sequence goes on along the minus strand of DXIO01000082.1, from coordinate 30,109 downwards.
GGCGCCGCCGGCAACCCTGGCCAGGCCAACTACGTGGCCTCCAAGGCCGGCGTGGCCGGCATGACCCGCGCCCTGGCGCGCGAGCTGGGCAGCCGCAACATCACCGTCAACTGCGTGGCGCCGGGTTTCATCGACACCGACATGACCCGCGCCCTTTCTGAGGAGCAGCACGCCGCCCTCAAGGCCCAGATCCCTTTGGGGCGCCTGGGCCAGCCGCAAGACATTGCCGAAGCCGTGGCCTTTCTGGCCTCGCCGGCAGCCGCCTACATCACTGGCAGTGAAATGCACGTGAACGGCGGCATGTACATGAATTGAAGCATTGAGATCCATTGGGGGCATCTCAATTCCCCGTCCTGCCGGCTGAAACCAAATTGTCTCGTTTCCGCCGGTAGAATCTGCCCCTTGTTACCACCTCCTGGAGGAGTCATGAGCGATATCGAAGCACGCGTCAAAAAGATCATTGCCGAGCAACTGGGCGTTGCCGAGTCGGAAGTCACCAACGAAAAGGCCTTCGTGGCCGATCTGGGCGCCGATTCCCTGGACACCGTTGAACTGGTGATGGCTCTGGAAGACGAGTTCGGCATCGAGATCCCCGACGAAGAGGCTGAGAAGATCACCACCGTGCAATTGGCGATCGACTACGCCAAGGGCCACGTGAAGGCCTGATTTTCGAACCGCGACCAAGGCCCTTCGGGGCCTTGTCCGTCTTTTCTCCCGAACATTGTCCCTATCAAGCATGAGCCGTCGTCGCGTCGTCGTCACTGGCCTGGGCCTCGTCACCCCCGTGGGCAACACGGTCGATGAGTCCTGGAAGAACATCATCGCGGGCAAGCCCGGCATTGCGACCATCACCAAGTTCGATGCCTCGGCCTTGGCCACCAGGTTCGCCGGTGAGGTCAAGGGCTTCAACATCGAGGAGTACATCTCCGCGAAGGAAGCCCGCCACATGGACACCTTCATCCATTACGGCCTGGCTGCCAGCATGCAGGCCGTGCGTGATTCGGGCCTGCCGACCGGCGAAGCCCTGACCCCCGAGGTCGCCGAGCGCATCGGCTGCCTCGTGGGCTCGGGCATCGGCGGTCTGCCCCTGATCGAGGAAACGCACAAGGACTACACCGAGAAAGGCCCGCGCCGCATCTCGCCGTTCTTCGTGCCTGCCTCGATCATCAACATGATCTCCGGTCACGTGTCCATCCAGTACGGCTTCAAGGGGCCGAACCTGGCCATCGTGACCGCCTGCACCACCGGCCTGCACAGCATCGGCCAGGCCGCTCGCATGATCGAGTACGGCGATGCCGATGTGATGGTGGCCGGCGGTGCCGAATCCACTGTGTCGCCCCTGGGCATCGGGGGGTTCGCCGCGGCCCGTGCGCTGTCCAACCGCAACGACGATCCCGCCACCGCGTCCCGCCCGTGGGACAAGGACCGCGACGGCTTCGTGCTGGGCGAGGGCGCCGGCGTGATGGTGCTCGAAGAGTACGAGCACGCCAAGGCGCGCGGCGCCAAGATCTATGCCGAACTGATCGGCTTTGGCATGAGCGCCGATGCCTATCACATGACGGCGCCCGACGTGGACGGCCCCAAGCGGTCCATGCAGGCGGCGCTGCGCAACGCCGGCGTCAACGCCGACCAGGTGCAGTACCTCAATGCGCACGGCACGTCCACGCCACTGGGTGATGCCAACGAGACCAACGCGATCAAGCTGGCCTTCGGTGATCATGCCAAGAAGCTGGTGGTCAACTCCACCAAGTCGATGACAGGTCACCTGCTGGGTGGCGCTGGCGGCATCGAATCGGTATTCACGGTGCTGGCCATCCATCACCAGATCTCGCCGCCCACGATCAACATCTTCAACCAGGACCCGGAATGCGACCTGGATTACTGCGCCAACACGGCGCGTGAAATGAAGATCGACGTGGCCCTGAAGAACAACTTCGGCTTCGGCGGCACCAACGGCTCGCTGGTGTTCAAGCGCGTTTGAGTTCCGCGTCTCGCCACCACCGCACATCCACTGGCGAAGGCTGGCTGCTGCCGGCCTCGCCGGCGTGGGCCCTCCGGGCAGGGCGCGTGGCGGTGCTTGGCATGATTTGCCTGGCCTTGGCCTGGTGGGCCAGTCTGGTGGTCGATGCGGCGCGTGGCGCCACACCCTGGTGGGCGGCCGCGATCTCCGCCGCGGCGTTGCTGCTCTGGGGTGGCTTCTCGTGGCGCCAGGCCTCCCGGCTTCACGGCCAGCCCCCGCGGCTGGTGCGCTGGCATGCCGCGGGCATGGCCGAGCGAGGCGACACGCGCCAGGTCATGCCTGCCCATTGGACCGATGATGCCGGCCTGCCACTCGATGTGCACGTGGCCATGGATCTGGGGGCGGGCATGCTGCTGCGCTTGACGCCGACGGCGAAGCGCGGCGTGGCCGTGGCGCCGGCTGAATGGCGCTGGGTGGATGCCCGTGCGCTTGAAGGTCCCTGGCGCTGGCGCCTGATCGCCAGCCGTGGATCGAGTCGCTTGTTCTCTGCCGAGCAGCACGATGCGCCGATGGTGGCATCATTGGCGCTCATCGCATCACAGAAAGCCACATTGCCCAAGTCAGCCAGGAGGTCGGCATGACGCCGCCCGATCGCACTCCCCCCGAGCCTCCCGATCAGCCGGCGGGCGTGACGGGGCCGGTGGCGCCTGCCCAGGCCTCGGTGGATGTGGATGCCGCACTGGTTGCCCGCGTGCAGCAGGGTGACCAGCGGGCCTTCGAGATGCTGGTGGTCAAGTACCGCCGCCGCATCGAGCGCCTGGTGGCGCGCATGGTTCGCGATGTCGATCTGGTGGAAGACATCGCGCAGGAAACCTTCATCCGAGCCTACCGCGCGCTGCCTCAGTTCCGTGGCGAGAGCGCGTTCTACACCTGGCTCTACCGCATCGCCGTCAACACCGCCAAGAAGGCGCTGATGCAGCTCAAGCGCGACCCCCTCGTGTCCGAATCGGCGCTGGCGAGCATGGGGGATGACGACGATGAAACTTCCCGCGTCGAAAACGAACTCACGGATGGCGAGACGCCGGAGTCGGTGTTGGCCAGCCAGCAGATCGCCCGCACGGTGAACGAGGCCATCGAGGCCCTGTCCGACGAGTTGCGGCAGGCCATCACCCTGCGTGAAATCGAAGGCTTGAGCTACGAGGAAATCTCCGAACTGATGAATTGCCCCATCGGTACGGTCAGGTCGCGCATTTTCCGCGCGCGCGAGGCGATCGCCCAGCGGCTCAAGCCGCTGCTCGACACCCGCGACGGGCGGCGCTGGTAAGCCCGTGTGGGCCGATTTGTGAGGCTTTCTGCACAAGTTCGGACGGTGATGTGAACTTTTCTTGCTGTACGGTGTCTGTTGAATCGACGATGTGTCTGAACCGGGGTATGTGTCATGTCTGATCACCCATTTGACGACCAAGCGAAATCTTCTTTCGAACCGCTGTCGGCCCTGGCCGACGGGCAGGCGACCGAGCACGAGATCGCCCAGGCCTGTGCTGCATGGCGAGGCCAGGAGGACGCGCGCGCCCGCTGGCACACCTACCAGCTCATCGGAGACGTGATGCGCTCCGAGAGCCTGGCTCAGCCGGCTCAGGCCGATCTGGCTTTCCTCGACACCTTCCGCGCCCGCCTGGCGCAGGAGCCTGTCGTGCTGGCGCCGGCGGCGTTGGCCCCCCCTTCGGCGGTGCTCTCGCAACCCGAGGCGGCCGTGGCCAACCTGTCCTATCCCTTGCATCGCCGCCGCTGGGCCGGCCCTGCCGCGGTCGCGGCCGGGTTCGTCCTGGTGCTGGGGGCGGTCGTCACCACCTTGCAGCCTGAAGCCGGCCCTGTCGGGGCGCCCAATGCCTCGGTGCTGGCCCAGGGTCCCCGTGATGCCGTGGTGCCTGTGGCCACCCAGGGCTGGGTTGGCCAGGAGGCAGCGCTCACGCCGGCCTTGCGCACCGGCCTGGTGGCTGACAACTCCATGTCGCGCCAACCGGCAGAGTCCGCGCAGACGTCGTTCAGCCGCAATGCCAGTGAAACGGCTGCTGAACGCGCCGGCAAGCTCGTGATCATCCGCGATCCGCAACTCGACGAATTCCTGGCTGCGCACCGCGAACTCACATCTTCCGGCACCTTCGTGCCACCAGCGGGCCTGGTGCGCAGTGTCGCGTTCGAGGCGCCCGCAGGGCGCTGAGCCCGCGGCCAGGAAGGGCCTGTGAGCCGCGCCGCGACCTGCCGCCGCCGCCCGATGCCGCCATCCCTCTCGACGCTCGCTCCGTGGGCCATGGGCCTGCTGGCCTGCCTTTCCCTGGGCGTGGCCCAGGCGGCCCCTGAGGCTGCTTCTGCCGGCAGCCCGCCGGCGCTGGCGGATGTGTCGGCGCCAGCGCATTGGCTGCGCCTGATGGGACAGGCCGCACGCCAGAGCAACTACGAAGGCACGGTGATGATCAGCACCGCTGGCCGCTCCAGCAGTGTGCAGGTCAGCCACCGTGTGCAGGGCGATGCCCAGTTCGAGCGCATGGAGCCGCTGGACGGCCCCGTGCGTCAGATTTACCGCCACAACGAAGACATACAGATCCTCTGGCCGCAGAAGAAAACCGCGCTGCTTCAGCAACGGGGCGCGCTGCTTGGCGTGCCGAGGCAATGGGCGCAGGTCGATGAACGGGCCCTGGATGTCTACCAGATCGATCTGCTCGGCCTGCAGCGCTGGGCGGGGCATCAGGCCATGGTGCTGCAGTTGCGGCCCCGCGATCAGTTCCGTTATGGACAGCGTGTCTGGGCTGAGCAGCGATCGGGCTTGGTGCTGCGAGCCGAAACCTTGGCCCCCAGTGGCCAGGTGCTTGAATGGACGGCCTTCACGCAGCTGAGCCTGGGGCCCTCGGCCGCCCGGGGCTGGGACATGCCCGATGCCAAGTCGATGGCGCAGTGGCGCTGGGTGCGCAGCGAGTTGCGCAAGACCTCACTGGACCAGGAGGGCTGGCGTGTCAGTGACCTGCCCCCCGGCTTCCGCCTGCTGACCTGCGTCCGCCGAAGCACCGCGGGTCTGCCGCCTTCCCTCGCAGCCAGCGAACCAGCGGCGCATGCCTCGGATGTGGTTCAGGCCATCTTCGGTGATGGCGTGACCCATGTGTCCGTGTTCATCGAGCCTTACGATGCCAGGCGTCATGCGCAGGAGATGATGCTGGCCCAGGGCGCCACCCAGACCCTCAAGCGCCGGGTCGGAGATTGGTGGTTGACGGTGGTGGGCGATGTGCCAGCCGCGACGGTGGTGCGGTTCGCATCGGCCCTTCAGCGCCCATGATCCTGGCCATGCGGGCAGCGCATGAGCTATCTACCTTTACCCGTTGCAACGATCGGTACACCCATTCCGCATTGAACTGTCGGTCACACTCCGTATCCGAGAATCTTTTGCTCACTTTCGTCATTCATTGATGCAACCCTCGAGGCGTCCGTCCATGTCCTTGTCGACTCTCTCCCTGCCGAACCAGCGACTCTCCCGCATGCCGCGGCTCGGCGCCATGGCCTCCCTGGCCGGGCTGCTGCTCTGCATGGGCCTGGCGACCCTGCCAGCCCATGCCCAGTCCGCACCTGCCACGGCGGCGCAGCCGTCGCCGCTGGTGCGAGGCCTGCCCGACTTCACCGATCTGGTCGACAAGGTCGGCCCGTCCGTCGTCAACATCCGTACCACGCAGCGTGTGCAGGTGGGCGGGCAGGGCGAGGAGATGGATGAACAGATGCAGGAGTTCTTCCGTCGCTTCTTCGGTATGCCGGTGCCTGGACAGCAGGCGCCCAAGCCAGGCGGCAAGCCCAAAGGCAAGGGCGGCAAGGAAGCCGAGCCGCAGAGCGAAGAGCGCCCCCGCGGCGTGGGCTCCGGCTTCATCCTCACCACCGATGGCTACATCATGACCAACGCGCACGTGGTCGATGGTGCCGACGACGTCTACGTCACGCTGACCGACCAGCGCGAACTCAAGGCCAAGATCGTGGGTGTGGACAAGCGCACCGATGTGGCCGTGGTCAAGATCGAAGGCAGCAACTTCCCGGCCGTGAAGGTGGGTGATGTCAGCAAGCTCAAGGTGGGCGAATGGGTGATGGCCATCGGCTCTCCCTTCGGTCTTGAGAACACCGTGACCGCCGGCATCGTCAGTGCCAAGGCGCGCGACACCGGCGAAGAGATCCGCTTCATCCAGACCGACGTGGCCGTGAACCCCGGCAACTCCGGTGGCCCGCTGATCAACATGCGCGGCGAGGTGGTGGGCATCAACTCTCAGATCCTCAGCCGCTCCGGTGGCTTCATGGGCATCTCCTTTTCGATCCCCATCGACGATGCCTCGCGCGTGGCCGACCAGCTGCGCGCTTCCGGCAAGGTGGTGCGTGGCCGCATCGGCGTGGCCATCGAGCCTGTGAGCAAGGAAGTGGCCGATTCGCTGGGCCTGGCCAAGCCCCAGGGTGCCGTGGTGCGCATGGTCGATCCGACGGGCCCGGCCGACAAGGCAGGCGTCGAGGCTGGCGACATCATCACGCGCTTCAATGGCGTGCTGGTGGACAAGGCTGGTGACCTGCCGCGTCTGGTCGGTGCCACCAAGCCTGGTACCAAGTCCACGCTGCAGGTGTTCCGCCGGGGTGCCTACAAGGACCTCAGCGTCACCGTGATCGAGCTGGACGACAAGCCCAAGACGCAGGCCAGCGCAGGCAGCACGCCCGCGCCCAGCAAGGCGGAAGGCAAGTTGGCCACCTCGGTGCTGGGCCTGAGCATCACCAACTTGAGCGCAGAGCAGAAGCGCGAACTCAAAGTCAATGGCGGTGTGCTGGTCGACGACGTCGATGGGCCGGCCGAGCGCGCAGGCCTGCGTGAAGGCGATGTGATCCTGGCCGTGGCGAACGTGCAGGTCGCCGATGTCAAGCAGTTCGAAACCGTGCTGGCCAAGGTGGATCGCACGCGGCCTGTGAGCGTGCTGGTGCGCCGTGGCGAATGGGCGCAATACGCCGTCATCCGCCCCAACAACTGATCCTGCAACCCTTCGAGGAGAACCAGGACGACCCTGCCGCCGTCCTGGTTTTTCGCTTGGTGAAAAAACCAACGTTTTTTCAATTCGTCCGAAGGGTGGGGCGCGACCCTGCGTCGTGTTGATAAGTTGAGGCCAGTTGGCAAGCGCGTTGTTCAGCGCTCCTGAGGGATTGGCTACAATCCTCCCCCGACGCGAAACTTGGCCAGATTTATCCACAAAGGCTTGTGGATAAGGTGTGCAAAACAATGCTGTGGACGCCGGGCAACGACCCCTGGCCCCCGTCCTGGAGGGGCTTGCCAGGGATGCTTTTGGCTACAATGAAAGTCCAACAAGCAGTTGCCATACGTTTTTGTTGGAAGGCGCGTCATCCGTTTCGACGTGCCTTTTTTTTATGAATCACATCCGTAATTTCTCCATCATTGCCCACATCGATCACGGCAAATCCACCCTGGCTGATCGCATCATCCAGCGCTGTGGCGGCCTCAGTGATCGCGAGATGGAGGCCCAGGTTCTTGACTCGATGGACATCGAGCGCGAGCGTGGCATCACCATCAAGGCACAGACCGCCGCGCTGCAGTACAAGGCCAAGGATGGCCAGGTCTACAACCTCAACCTGATCGACACGCCGGGCCATGTGGACTTCTCTTATGAAGTGAGCCGTTCGCTGTCCGCCTGCGAAGGTGCGCTGCTGGTGGTCGATGCCAGCCAGGGCGTCGAGGCGCAGACAGTGGCCAATTGCTACACCGCGCTCGATCTGGGTGTGGAAGTGATCCCCGTCCTCAACAAGATGGACCTGCCGCAGGCCGATCCCGAGCAGGCCAAGGAAGAGATCGAGGACGTCATCGGCATCGATGCGACCGACGCCATCCCGTGCTCGGCCAAGACCGGCATGGGCATCGACGAGATCCTCGAAGCCGTGGTCGCGCGGATGCCGCCGCCCAAGGGCGATGCCGATGGTCCGCCGCGCGCGATGATCATCGACGCCTGGTTCGACACCTACGTGGGCGTGGTGATGCTGGTGCGCGTGGTCGACGGCACCCTGCACAAGGGTGAACGCATCCGCATGATGGCCACCAACACGGTCTACCCGATCGAGCACCTGGGCGTGTTCACGCCCAAGAGCGAGAACCGCGACAAGCTCAAGGCGGGCGAGGTGGGCTTCATCATCGCCGGCATCAAGGAGCTGGCCGCCGCGAAGGTGGGCGACACCGTCACGGTCGAGAAGAAGACGCCGAACAACGCCGGCCCGGCCACCGAGGCGCTGCCCGGCTTCAAGGAGATCCAGCCGCAGGTGTTCGCGGGTCTGTACCCCACCGAGGCGAGCGAATACGACCAGCTGCGCGACGCGCTGGAAAAGCTCAAGCTCAACGACAGCTCGCTGCGTTTCGAGCCCGAGGTGTCGCAGGCGCTGGGCTTCGGTTTCCGCTGCGGCTTCCTGGGCCTGCTGCACATGGAGATCGTGCAGGAGCGCCTGGAGCGTGAGTTCGACCAGGACCTGGTCACGACCGCGCCCAGCGTGGTCTATGAAGTGGAGATGAACGACGGCGAGGTGCTGGAGGTCGAGAACCCCTCCAAGATGCCCGAGATCGCCCGCATCCGCGAGATCCGCGAGCCCATCGTCACGGTGCACCTGTACATGCCGCAGGACTACGTCGGCGTGGTGATGACGCTGGCCAACCAGAAGCGCGGCGTGCAGCTGAACATGGCCTACCACGGCAAGCAGGTCATGCTGACCTACGAGCTGCCGCTGGCCGAGATCGTGCTGGACTTCTTCGACAAGCTCAAGAGCGTGTCGCGTGGCTATGCCTCGATGGACTACGAGTTCAAGGAGTACCGTGCGTCCGACGTGGTGAAGGTGGACATCCTGATCAACGGCGACAAGGTCGACCCGCTGTCCATGATCGTGCACCGTGGCCAGAGCCAGTACCGCGGTCGCGCCGTGGCCGCCAAGATGCGCGAGCAGATCCCGCGCCAGATGTACGACGTGGCCATTCAGGCGGCCATCGGCGCGAACATCATCGCCCGGGAGAACATCAAGGCGCTGCGCAAGAACGTGCTGGCAAAATGCTATGGTGGTGACATCACCCGCAAGCGCAAGCTGCTCGAAAAACAAAAGGCCGGTAAGAAACGCATGAAGCAGATCGGCTCCGTCGAGGTGCCGCAAGAGGCGTTCCTGGCCATCCTACAAGTGGACGATTGATGAGTTTGATCACTGGTGTGTTGTACGCGGCGCTGGTCGTGTACCTGGGGGGCTGGTATCAGGGGCATTGGCAGGGCAACTTCGCCTTGCTGCTGTTCATCCTGACGGTGGTGACGCTGGTGTACTGGCTGGCCGAGCGCTACAAGTTCAGCCCGGCGCGTGAAGCCGCGGCCGCCAAGCTGCTCGAGCAGGACCAGGCTCGCCGTGGGCAACTGGCATCGCAAGGCATCTCGCAGGTCGACGGCAACGTCGAAGAGGCCCGTGCCAAGCTGCTGATGCAGCCCTGGTGGCTGGACTGGACCGCAGGTCTGTTCCCGGTGATCTGCGCCGTGTTCCTGATGCGCTCCTTCCTGTTCGAGCCCTTCAAGATCCCATCGGGCTCGATGATCCCGACGCTGCTGGTGGGCGACCTCATCCTGGTCAACAAATTCCACTACGGCATCCGCCTGCCGGTGATCAACAAGAAGGTCTGGGACAACCACAACCCCGAGCGCGGCGACGTGATCGTGTTCCGCTTCCCGGTCAATCCCAGCATCGACTACATCAAACGCGTGATCGCCGTGCCGGGTGACGAGGTCTCCTACCTCAACAAGAAGCTCTACATCAACGGCAAACTGGTGGAGCAGCAGCCGCTGGCCGAGTTCTACGACGAGGACAGCATGCGCTACACGCTGCAGTTCTCCGAGAAGCTGGGCTCGGTGGACCACCGCATCCTGGTGGACAAGGATCGCCCCGCCTACATTCCCGAACCGGCCATCGAGCAGTTCCCGCACCGCGAACTGTGCCGCTACAGCGGCGAAGGCGTGAGCTGCAAGGTGCCCAAGGGCTACTTCTACGCCATGGGCGACAACCGCGACAACTCCCAGGATTCGCGCTACTGGGGCTTCGTGCCTGAAGAGAACATCGTCGGCAAGGCCTTCGTGGTCTGGATGAACTTCGGCAATTTCAAGCGCATCGGATTCTTCAACTGAGTTTCATGGAGGCGAGGATGAAACCCGTGAGTCGATCGAATGCACCTGCTCGCCGCCAGCGCGGCATCACCCTGTTCGGGCTGCTGTTCTGGGCCGTGGTCGTGGGTGCTTTGGCGTTGCTGGTGATGAAGCTGATTCCGCCCATCAACGAGTACCGCACCATCCAGACCATGGTCAACAGCGTGGCACAGAGCGGTGCCAACACGGTGCCTGAAGTGCGTGCGGCGTTCGAGCAGCGTCGTGTGATCGAATACGGCGTGGAGTCCATCACCGCCAAGGACCTCGAGATCACGAAAGACAACGACAAGATCGTGATCAACTTCGCCTATGACAAGGAGATCGAGCTGATCGATCCGGTGTTCCTGGTGATCAAGTTCAAGGGCCATTCACGGTGACACGCCGCGGGGCCGCCGCGGAGCCGTCGTCCCCACACGGATCCGCCGCAGCCCATCCTCTCAATGCGCTGCAGGCGCGCCTGGGCCATCAGTTCACCGACAGTGGCCTGTTGCGCCGCGCCCTGACGCACAAGAGCTTTGGCGCCGAGCAGAACGAGCGTCTGGAGTTCCTGGGCGATTCCGTGCTCAACCTGGCGGTGTCGGATCTGCTGTACCGGCAGTTCGACCGCAACGATGAAGGTGACCTGACCCGCGTACGCGCCCACCTGGTGCGCCAGGACACCCTGCACAAGCTGGCCGTGGGCCTGCGCCTGCCCGAGGTGCTTCGCATGAGCGAGGGCGAGGCCAAGGGCGGAGGGGCCCAGCGCCCGTCGATCCTGGCCGATGCGCTGGAAGCCATCATCGGCGCGGTCTACCTGGACAGCGGCTTCGACGCGGCGCGCGCCCTGGTGCTGCGGCTGTTCGAGCCGCTGGTGGCCGAGACCACCTCCGAGGTCTGGCGCAAGGACGCCAAGACCGCCTTGCAGGAATGGCTGCAAGGGCGCAAACTGCCTTTGCCCAGCTACCGCATCGAGGCCACGAAAGGCAAGGCCCACGCCCAGGTTTTCGTGGTGGTGTGCGAACTGGCCTCGCACGGCTGGTCGGTCAGCGGCGAGGGTGCCTCCCGCCGCGCGGCCGAGCAGGTGGCTGCGCAACAAGCGCTGGAGCGCCTTCAGGCCACCGACGCTTCCTGATCTGATTTCACGGCCGCGGGCCGTCTCTCCTTGTTCCCTCCGATTGCACCCCATGTCCACGCCCGAGAACGACGCGCCCGACCACAACCCCGATCTGGATGCCATGCTGGCCAATCTGGCCCTGGCCAAGAAGGGCGATGGCGCGAGCCAGGTGCCCGCGTCCGAGCAGCGCTGTGGCCTGGTGGCGATCGTGGGCCGCCCCAACGTGGGCAAGTCCACGCTGATGAACGCGCTGGTGGGCCAGAAGGTGTCCATCACCTCGAAGAAGGCGCAGACCACGCGCCACCGCATCACCGGCATCCGCACGGAGGGCGACAGCCAGTTCGTGTTCATCGACACGCCGGGCTTCCAGACGCGGCACACCGTCAAGGGCACGGCCGCGCTGAACCGCAACCTCAACAAGACGGTGCAGGCCACCTTGTCCGATGTGGATGTCGTGCTGTTCCTGGTCGAGGCTGGCCGCTTCGGGCCGGACGATGCCAAGGTGCTGGCCCTGATGCCCAAGGACAAGCCTGTCTTCCTGATCGCCAACAAGCTCGATGCGGTCAAGCTGCGCTCCGATCTGCTGCCGTGGCTGCAGCAGATGCAGACGCACCATCCTTTCGCCGAGTTCGTGCCGCTGTCGGCGCAGAAGCTCGACGACGTGCGCCGCCTGGCCGGCATCGTGCGGCCCTATCTGCCGCAGCAGGCCTGGTGGTACGACGAAGAGGCACTGACCGACCGCACCGACCGTTTCCTGGCCGGCGAGATCATCCGTGAGAAACTGTTCCGCCTGACAGGCGACGAACTGCCCTACACCTCGACCGTGGTGATCGACACCTACACCGAGGAGCCTTCGGACAAGCCCAATGGCCGGCCGCTGTTGCGCATCGCCGCGTCCATCGTGGTCGAGCGCGATTCGCACAAGGGCATGGTGATCGGCGACAAGGGCGAGCGACTCAAGCGCATCGGCACCGAGGCCCGCACCGAGCTCGAGCGGCTGCTGGACACCAAGGTCTTCCTGGAGATCTGGGTGAAGGTGCGCTCCGGCTGGGCCGATGACGACGCGCGCCTGCGCACCTACGGCTACGAGTGAAGACACGCGCGGCCACCGCGGCCTTCGTGCTGCACAGCCATGACTGGAGCGAGTCCAGCCTGATCCTGGACCTGTTCACCCGCGCGCATGGCCGCGTGGTGGCGGTGGCCAAGGGCGCCAAGCGACCGTATTCGCAGTTGCGGCCGGTGCTGCTGCCGTTTCAGCGTCTGTCGGTGGCTTTTGGTGCCAAGCAGGGGCAGGATGTGGAGGTGTGGCTGATGCGCCAGGCCGAATGGGCCGGCGGGCCGGCCTGGCCGGGGGGGGCGGCGATGCTGCCGGGCTTTTACGCCAACGAGTTGCTGATGCGCCTGCTGCCGCGCCACGACCATCTGCCACGCCTGTTCGATGCCTATGCGGAGCTGCTGCCGGCCCTGACCTTGCCCGGCACGCTCCATGCGGCCCTGCGCGCCTTCGAGTTGATGGTGCTGCGCCAGTTGGGCCACCTGCCGGACCTGTCGCTGCACAGCGCCAGCGGCCAGGCGGTCGAGGACGACGTGCTCTACACCCTGCACCCCGAGCTGGGGGTGTGCGAGGCCCAGGCCGACGACGCCACGCTGCCGGGCTGGCTGATGCGGCAGCTCGAATCCGTGCTGCAGCCGGCCTTCGAGCCCGATTCAGACGGTCTGCCCGAGCCGCTGCTGCAGGCCTGCGCCTTGGGCTCGTCCGACTTGCGCACGGTGCTGCGCGGCATCCTTCACTATCATGTAGGGCCGCAGCCGCTGCGCACGCGGCAGTTGATGATCGACCTGCAGCAGACATGAGCCTTTCACCCTTGCAATGGACCGACACCCACGCCGCGCTGCTGGGGGTCAACATCGACCACGTGGCCACGGTGCGCAATGCGCGCGGCGGCCTCTACCCTGACCCGGTGGCCCTGGCCCAGGTGGCCGTGGAGGCCGGCGCGGACATCATCACCTTCCACCTGCGTGAAGACCGCCGCCACATCCGTGACGATGACGTCGCGCGGCTGAAAGAGCACATCAAGGCGCCGTTGAACTTCGAGGCGGCCGTGACCGACGAGATGGTCGCCCTGATCGAGCGCATCCAGCCCGAGCACGTGTGCCTGGTGCCCGAGCGCCGCCAGGAGGTCACCACCGAGGGCGGTCTGGACGTGCGTGGCCAACTGGCCCGCGTCAAGGATGCCTGTGGGCGCCTGGCCGCGGCTGGCAGCCGCGTATCCCTGTTCATCGGTGCGGATCTGGACCAGATCGACGCCTCGGCCGAGGCTGGCGCAGCCTGCGTGGAGCTGCACACCGGTGCCCTGGCCAATGCTTGGTGGGCGCAGGATGAGGCTACCGTTCAGGCCGAACTGGACCGCCTGGTGCGCGGCCTGCGCCATGCCGGCTCGCTGGGCCTGCGCACGCACGCCGGCCACGGCCTGGCCTTGAGCGACACCGGCCCCGCCATGCCCTGGATGCCGCCCCAGACGCGTACCAGCAGCGCCGCCCTGGTCGCTGCGCTGCCCGAGGTGCTGGAGCTGCACATCGGCCATGCCCTGATCGGCCATGCGCTGGTGGTGGGCCTGCGCCAGGCCATCGGCGATTTCAAGGCCGAGATCGCGCGGAGCCGCCGGCCATGATCGTCGGCATCGGCACCGACCTGTGCGACATCCGCCGCATCCAGGCGACGCTTGCGCGCAAGGGTGAGCGTTTCGCCGAGAAGGTGCTGGGCCCCGACGAGTTGCTGGTGTACCGCCAGCGAACGGCCCGTGTGCCGGCGCGCGGCCTGCGCTACCTGGCCACGCGCTTTGCCGCGAAAGAAGCCTTTTCAAAGGCCATCGGCCTGGGCATGCGCTGGCCCATGACCTGGCGCCACGTGCAGGTGCTCAACGCCGCCAGCGGCCGCCCGGAGATCGTGCTGCGCGGCGAGTTGCTGCCCTGGTTCGAAGCCAAGGGCTGGAAGGCCCATGTCACCGTCACCGATGAGGTCGACCATGCTCTGGCCTTCGTCGTGGTCGAGACACAGGCGCCCTGAATCCCTGCCCAGAACAACACCGAGTCAACCCACCCATGGCCACCAAGAAGAACTCCACCGCCCATTTGGCATCCACCGCGCAGGAATCCGTGTTCCACGCCCCCGTGGTGCTCGACATCGAAGGCCTGAGCCTCAATGACGAGGATCGCCGTCGCCTGAAACACCCGCTCACCGGCGGCCTGATCCTGTTCGGGCGCAACTGGCAGAGCCGGGCACAAGTGACGGCCCTGTGCGCCGAGATCAAATCCATTCGCCCGGATGTGCTGATCTGCGTGGACCACGAAGGTGGCCGCGTACAGCGCTTCCGCACCGATGGCTTCACCCACCTGCCGCCGATGCGCGCTTTAGGCGATATCTGGATGAACGACGGCAAACAGCCCGCCGGCCACGGTGCCATGGCCGCGATGGACGCGGCCAGCGCCTGCGGCTATGTGCTGGCCGCCGAACTGCGCGCCTGCGGCGTGGATTTGAGCTTCACGCCCGTGCTCGACCTGGACTGGGGCGGCAGCACCGTCATCGGCGACCGCGCCTTCCATGGCGATGCCCGCGTGGCCACCACGCTGGCGCGCGCCGTGATGCAGGGCCTGCTGCACGCCGGCATGGCCAACTGCGGCAAGCACTTCCCCGGACACGGCTTCGTCAAGGCCGATTCGCACGTGGAGATCCCGGTCGACAAGCGCAGTCTCAAGGCCATCCTCGCCGACGACGCCAAGCCCTACGAATGGCTGAGCACCGTGCTGACCAGCGTGATGCCGGCCCACGTGATCTACCCCAAGGTGGACAGCCAGCCCGCGGGCTTCTCCAGTCGCTGGCTGCAGGACATCCTGCGCGCGCGCCTGGGCTTCACCGGCGCCATCTTCAGTGACGACCTGAGCATGGAAGGCGCCAGCGTGGCGGGCAGTCACACGCAGGGCGCCATCGCTGCGCTCAACGCGGGCTGCGACCTGGTGCTGCTGTGCAACCAGTCGCTCAAGGGCGGGGCGGCCGTGGATGCGCTCCTCGACGGCCTGCAGGCCGCGCAGTCCCATGGCGAGTGGACGCCCAGCGCCGACAGCGAGGCGCGTCGCCTGGACCTGCTGCCGCAGACCGCGCCCATGCCCTGGGACGACCTGATGCTGCACGCACCCTACCAGCAGGCGCTTTCGAAGCTGCCCGCCTGATCGACAAGCGCCGGCAGCAGGCGCCTCAGCCTCAGCCCTGGCGCTCCTGCGCCGCGGCGGCGTACAGGCCTTCGATCACCGCCTGATGGCGGTCGATCACCACCTTGCGCTTGACCTTCATGGTGGCTGTGAGTTCGCCTCCTTCGATCGTGAAGGGCTGGCGCAGCACCGCGAACCGGCGGATGTGCGCCACGCGGGCCTGCTGCTCGTTCACCTGGTCCACGGCGGCCTGCAGGGCCTTGAGCACCTCGGGATGCTCGTGCAGTGGCCCGTTGCCTGACAGGCCATGGGTCTGGGCGAACGCCGCGAGCGCCGATGGATCCAGCGTCAGCAGCGCGGTCAGGAAATGCCGCCCGTCGCCACACGCCACGGCGTGCTCGACCAATGGCGTGTCCATCAGCGCAGCCTCGATGTTGCCCGGAGAAACATTTTTGCCGCCCGAGGTGATGATCAGGTCCTTTTTGCGCCCAGTGATGAACAGGTAGCCATCCTTGTCCAGGTGACCCAGGTCGCCGCTGCGCAGCCATTCGCCATCCAGCGCCTCGCGCGTGGCCTCGGGCTGGCCGCCGTAGCCCTGGAAGATGTGCGGCCCGCGGATCAGCACCTCGCCATCGTCGGCGATGCGGATCTGTGTGCCCGGCAGGGCCTTGCCGACCGAGCCCAGGCGCGTCTGCCCGGGCAGGCTCAGGGTGGAGGGGCCGCAGGCCTCGGACTGGCCGTACAGCTCGCGCACCACCAGGTCCAGCCCGGTGAAGAAGCGCAGCTTGTCGGGCGCGATGGGCGCCGCACCTGAAATCAGCAGTCGGGCCTGGTCGAAGCCCAACGCCGTCTTGACCTTGTCGTGCACCAGGCGGCTGGCCAGGCGCTTTTGCAGCGTCAACGCCAAGCCGGGGGCGCGGCCTTCCAGCGACGCCGCGTGCCACTGGCGCCCCACGCCCAGCGCCCAGCGCGCCATCGCCGCCTTGACGCCGCTGGCCTGCTTGAGCTTGTCCTCGATGGCGGCCTGCATCTTCTCCCACACGCGGGGCACGCCGAAGAAGATGGTGGGGTGCACTTCCTTGAGGTGATCGCCCAGCTCTTCCATGGTCCGCGCGAAATACACCGTGAAGCCGCTGCAGGCCTGGTTGTGCAGACAGCCGAGTTGCTCGGCGATGTGCGCGAAGGGCAGGTAGGACAGCACGCGGTCCTGCTCGGTCGCGCCGACGGTGCGCCGCAGCGCCGCTGCTGTCCATGACAGGTTGCCGTGCGTCAGCACCACGGCCTTGGAGGGACCGGTGGTGCCGGAGGTGTAGATCAGCGAGCCGACGTCCTCGGGGCGGATGGCGTCCAGGCGGGCGTCCAGTTCGGCGTCCAGGCTGCTGTCCTGGCCCCGCGCCATGAAGCCCTCCCAGGACAAGGTGCCGACGGGCGCCGGCCCGCTCAGCTTCATCATCAGCACGTGGCGCAGGCCGGGCACGCGTTCGCGACAGGCCAGGGCCTTGCGCAGGCGGTCTTCGTCGTCCACCAGCAGCACCGGGGCGCCGGAGTGGCTGAGCACGTGCTCGATGTCCTTGGTGGAGCTGGTCCAGTAGATGCCGGCGGGCAGGGCGCCGATGGCCATGGCCCCGAAGGCCATCACGGCCCATTCCGGCCGGTTGAAGCCGAGGATGGCCACGGCCTGGCCGGGCTGAACACCCAGGCTCAGCAGGGCGCGCGCGGCTTGCCGCACCTCGCGCGCGTAGTCCTGCCAACTGGTGGGTTGCCAGCCCTGGGCATCGCGCACCAGGTAGGCAGGGTGGGTGCCCAGCCGCTGGGCCGTCTGCAGCAGCCGCGTGGGAGCGGGGACGAAGCCATCGGGCGCTGGCCTGAGGGAGGGGGATGCCGTGTCCAGTGCTTCGGGCAGCGTCGCGAGTGAGGGGAGCGCCATGCGGATTCTCCTGTGCCGGGTGGGGCGCCTGGACGCTGCGCCGGCCTTTTTCATCGTGGTTGGCCGCCATTAGACGCATGCTTTACGTTAACGTCAACATGCTATCGCATAGGTAAAACCCTCTGGTGATTTTGCGGCGGCAGGCGCACGCAGGCATGAAAAAAGCCCGGCACAGGCCGGGCTTTCTGGGGGTACAGGGCTCACCCTGTTGCGCGCATCAGGCGGCGCTTTCGAACGGCAGCTTGATCTGGCTGAGGTCCTTGCGGGTCTCGACCAGCACCAACGGGCCTTCGTCCAGCACGACCACCGGCTTGCGCTCACGGGGCACGTGCACGGGGCGCGGTTCGGCCGCGATGGCCTCGGCCACGGCGCGGATCTTGTCCACGTCGGAGTTCACCCACTCCAGGCCGACTTCGGCCGCCAGGGCGTTCAGATCCGCCAGCGGCAACTCGTAGGCGGGCACGACCGGCGCTGAGGGGGCAGGCGCGGGGGCGGGCGTCGGAGCTTGCACGACCACAGGCTGGGCCGGGGGGGCTGCAACGACAGGGGCCTCGGCCACGGGGGCGGCAGGCGCCTCGGCTGCCAGGCTGAAGGGCCCGGTGCCTTGGTCGTTGGAGGGCAGAGCCAGGGTCAGCGCGTCGTCGGTGCGTGGGGCCTCGTCGTCACGGCGCTCGCGGCGATCACGACGATAGCGGTCGCGGCTGCGGCGCTGACGGGTGCCTTCCTCGTCGGTCGGCTCGCCGTTCTCTCCCACGGCCTGCGATTCACTCGCGTCCTGTGCCTCGTCGGCGGTCTGGGCCTGCGGCTCGCGGTTGTCATCGTTCAGGGCGTTGTCGGCGCTGCCGGCATCCTGCTCGCTGCCACGGCCACGGCCACCACGACGGCGGCGGCGGCCACCTTCGCGACCTTCACGGGCTTCGGAGCCGGCCTCGTCAGAGGCGGCAGCCTCGCCAGCGGCGATCAACGTGGTGTCAGCGGTGTCCACCACCAGGCCTTCGGCGCCTTCGCGGGATGGGCGCTCGCCACCACGGCGGCGGCGGCCTTCGCCACGCTGGCCTTCGCGCTGGCCTTCGCGTTGACCGTCACGCTGCTGGTTGTCGCGCTCGCCCGGCGTACCGGTGGCTGCCAGCTCCTGCGTTGCACGCTCTTCGCGCTGGCCACCACGGCGGCCACCACGGCCTTGACGCTCTTCGCGGGCCTCGCCTTCACCGGCGGGGCGGTCACCTCGCTCGCCACGGTCGCGGCGACCATTGCCGCCGCGCTGGCCTTCGCTGCGTTCACCACGTTCACCGCGTTCACCGCGTTCACCGCGTTCGCCACGGCGTTGCTGGTTGCCGTCGCGGCGGTTGTTGTTGCGGCCCTGGCCCTTGCCTTCGGTGCCCGGCTCGGCCGGCGCCACGGGGGCGGCGGCTGGTGCGGGGGCGGCAGGGGCAGAGAAGGGCTCAGGCGCTGCGAACAGGCGCTTGAGCCAGCCAAAGAAGCCGCCGGAAGCCGGGACGGCAGCCTGCTGTACGGGCACCGGCTGGGGCGCGGCGATCACGGCGGCCGGTGTGGGCTCGGGCTTGGGCGGGGCCACGGGGGCCGGCTGGTCGGGCAGCACGCCCTTGATCACCGGCTCCTGCTTGGGCTTGGCTTTCTCGCGGCGGGTGATGCCCACCTCGTCGTCCGGCTCCTCGATCATCGTGTAGCTGGCCTGGATGTTTTCCAGGCGCGGGTCGTCGTGACGCAGACGCTCCAGCTTGTAGTTCGGGGTCTCGATGTGCTTGTTGGGCACCAGAAGCACGGTCACGCGCTGCTTGAGCTCGATCTTGGTGATCTCGGTGCGCTTCTCGTTCAGCAGGAAGGAGGTCACTTCCACCGGCACCTGCACGTGCACGGCGGAGGTGTTGTCCTTCATCGATTCTTCTTGAATGATGCGCAGGATCTGCAGCGCCGACGATTCGGTGTCGCGGATGTGGCCCGTGCCGTTGCAGCGCGGGCAGGTGATGTGGCTGCCTTCGGACAGGGCAGGGCGCAGACGCTGACGCGACATCTCCAGCAGGCCGAACTTGCTGATGGAGCTGAACTGCACGCGGGCACGGTCGAAGCGCAGGGCATCGCGCAGGCGTTGCTCCACCTCGCGGCGGTTCTTGCCTTCTTCCATGTCGATGAAGTCGACGACGATCAGCCCGCCCAGGTCCCGAAGACGCATCTGGCGGGCGATTTCATCGGCCGCTTCCAGGTTGGTGCGGAAGGCGGTTTCCTCGATGTCGCTGCCGCGCGTGGCACGGGCTGAGTTGACGTCCACCGAGACCAGGGCCTCGGTGTGGTCGATCACGATGGCGCCGCCGGAAGGCAGGTTCACCGTGCGGCTGAAGGCCGTCTCGATCTGGTGCTCGATCTGGAAGCGCGAGAACAGGGCGGCATCGTCACGGTAGCGCTTCACGCGGTTGGCCGTGTCGGGCATGACGTGCAGCATGAACTGCTTGGCCTGCTCGTAGATGTCGTCCGTGTCGATCAGGATCTCGCCGATGTCGGCGGTGAAGTAATCGCGGATGGCGCGGATCACCAGGGAGGACTCCTGGTAGATCAGGAAGGCGCCCTTGCTGCCCTTGGACGCATCGTCGATGGCCGACCACAGCTTGAGCATGTAGTTCAGGTCCCACTGCAGCTCGGCGGCACTGCGGCCGATGCCGGCGGTGCGGGCGATCAGGCTCATACCCTTGGGGTACTCGAGCTGGTCCATCGCCTCTTTGAGCTCTTCGCGGTCATCGCCCTCGATGCGGCGGCTCACGCCACCCCCGCGCGGGTTGTTGGGCATCAGCACCAGGTAGCGGCCGGCCAGGGAGATGAAGGTGGTCAGGGCGGCGCCCTTGTTGCCACGTTCTTCCTTTTCGACCTGGACCAGCAGTTCCTGGCCTTCCTTGATCGCGTCCTGGATCTTGGCCGAACGGACGTCGGAGCCGTCCTTGAAATACTGGCGGGAGATTTCCTTGAACGGCAGGAAACCGTGGCGGTCTTCGCCGTAATCGACGAAACAGGCTTCGAGCGAAGGCTCGACGCGCGTGACGACAGCCTTGTAGATATTGCCTTTGCGCTGTTCGCGCCCTTCGATTTCAGTTTCGAAATCGAGCAGTTTCTGTCCGTCGACAATGGCCAGGCGCCGTTCTTCCGGCTGCGTGGCGTTGATCAGCATGCGCTTCATGTGCACTCCAGTGACAGCGAGGCCGTCCGGGATGGTGCCGGGCGAATCCTCGATGCACCCCTGGCCAGAATGGCCCGGGGCACCGCTTCATGCACGAATCAACGGGATGGAACCGGGTAAGGAATTGCCTGGGCCGCCGCCGACGCGCGTTTGTGGTGGCGCATGTGTCGGAGCGGCAAGGGCGCGTGCGTCAACGGCGCGGACACGAGGCCTCCGGCCACATGTGCAGGCGGACGCCAGCGTGCCGCGGCCGAAGCCTGCGCCATGCTGAGGTGTTGCTGTACGGTGTGGGGGGTGCCATGGATGGGGAGGGCCGTTGGGGTGCGGCGCGACCGCGCCCGCTCGAAGGCATTCACGTCCGTCGTGCGGACCGTGGCCAGGCGGGGGGTATCGGCGACACAAGCCTTGGAGGGCCCCATCATGTGTTTTTGCTTGTTGAAGCAGGCCAGAGCGTTTTGGCGGGGATATATCCCTTTGAAACCGCTCAAGCCCATAAACCTTGTTCGTGGGTTCGATCGTCGCTGGTTCTGACAAAGGCTGCTGGCCGCAAAACCGCGCCTTGGGCGGTTTTCTCGAAGCCATACAACCATTGCTGCATCACCATCGTTTTGGCCTTGTTCAAATCCGGGCGCTACACTCTCGCCGGGCCTTGCCTGCATTGCAATATCCAACAATCACAACACTGATTCAAACGTGGCCAAGCCCATTATAGGTGCGAAAACATCGTCCCATCGGGCGAAAAATCCGCAAAAAACGACCCGCGCCGTGGCGTCCCGGATACCCGTCAAGCCGGTCAAACCTGCCGAACCCGCGGTCGAGATGCCGCCGGCCGCGGCCTCGGTCCAGCGTGTGACGATCGACGAGGGCAGTGAAGGCCAGCGCCTGGACAACTTCCTGATCAAGATACTCAAAGGCGCGCCCAAGACCCTGATCTACCGCATCATCCGCAGCGGCGAGGTGCGTGTGAACAAGGCGCGGGCCTCGGCCGACACCCGTCTTAGCCTCGGTGACGAGGTGCGCGTGCCGCCGGTGCGCTTGTCCGAATCCGCCAATGCCGATCCGCCCGCACCGGCCCGCGAATTTCCCATCCTGTTCGAAGACGAGCACCTGATCGCGCTGAACAAACCGGCCGGCGTGGCCGTGCATGGCGGCAGCGGCGTGAGCTTCGGCGTGATCGAGCAATTGCGCCAGGCCAGGCCGCAGGCGAAGTTCCTGGAACTGGTGCACCGCCTGGACAAGGAAACCTCCGGCGTGCTGCTGATCGCCAAGAAGCGCAGCGCCCTGGTCGCCCTGCAGGATTGCTTCAGGCACCGCACCGCCCACAAGACCTATGCCGCCCTGGTGATCGGTCACTGGCCCGCTGCCCGCAAGGTGGTCGATGTGGCGCTGCACAAGTTCCTCACCGCCGAGGGGGAGCGGCGCGTCAAGGCGGTGGCCGAAGACGCTGATGAGGGGCGTCGCTCCATCACCCTGGTCAAGGTGGCGCAGCTGTTCGAACGCGGCGCCCAGCGCTTCTCACTGCTGGACGTCACCATCAAGACGGGCCGCACCCACCAGATCCGTGTGCACCTGGCGCACGAGGGCCACCCCATCGTTGGCGACGAGAAGTACGGCGATTTCGCCCTCAACAAGTCCCTGGCCCGTGGCGCGCTGGTCGAGGGCATCAAGTTCGACCGCATGTTCCTGCACGCGCGCGAGTTGCGCCTGCCGCACCCCGTCACCGGCGAGGAGATCAGCCTGATGGCCCCCTTGCCCCCAGAGTGTCGGGGTTTGGTGGATCATCTCGGCTGAGCCCTGCCGCACGGGCTTCCCATCCATTCCCACTTCCCGCAGTCACCATCGTGGACACCAACCGCCCCCGCCAGTTCGATCTCGTCGTCTTCGACTGGGATGGCACCTTGTTCGATTCGACCGCCCTGATCGCCGGCTGCATCCAGTCCGCCTGCGCCGACCTGAACCTGCCGGTGCCCACGCGCGAGGCGGCCGCCTACGTGATCGGGCTGGGCCTGCACGATGCGCTGGCCCACGTGGCGCCCACGCTGGACCCGGCCCGTGTGCCCGAACTGGGGCTGCGCTACCGCCACCACTACTTCGCCAGCCAGCACGAGCTCAGCCTGTTCGACGGCACGCTGGAGCTGCTGGCCATGCTCAAGGACAGGCAGCACTGGCTGGCCGTGGCCACCGGCAAAAGCCGCCAGGGCCTGAACGAGGCGCTGCAGCACGTGCAACTGCGCAACGTGTTCGACGGCACCCGCACCGCCGACGAGACACGCTCCAAGCCCAACCCGCAAATGCTGCTGGAACTGATGCGTGAGTTCGGCGTCGAGCCGGAGCGCACCTTGATGATCGGCGACACCACGCACGATCTGCAGATGGCGGTCAATGCCGGCACGGCCTCGATCGCGGTGTCGTACGGCGCGCACGAGCCGGCCGCCTTCGCCTCGTTCCCGACGCGCCTGGTGGCGCACTCCGTGGCCGAGCTGCACCAGTGGCTGCAAGCCCATGCCTGAGCTGAACCTCGAGCCGCAGCACCTGTGCGCATCGGCGGACCTGAAGGAATGCGAAGGCTCCGTCACCTTCGAGGTGCTGGAGTTCGGGCGCGTCGCTTCCGCCTTCGCCGTGAGGTTCGACAACCAGGCCCTGGCCTACCTGAACCGCTGTGCCCACGTGCCAGCCGAGCTGGACTGGCAGCCCGGCGAGTTCTGGGACCAGGACAAGCGCTTCATCATCTGCGCCGTGCATGGCGCCCTGTACGATCCGCCCAACGGTCTGTGCATCGCCGGCCCATGCCACGGCAAGAAGCTCATCCCTGTTCGCCTTGAAGAGCGTGGCGGACAGGTCTATTGGTATCCTGACGATCAATTCCAACCGGTGTTCTGACCATGAGCGTTGATTCCACCCAGTCGCCCCAGGGAGGGGCCCTCCAGCAGCAACTGCTGGCCGATTTCGCGCGGGCCTACCTGGCCGAACAGCGCAGCCAGCGGCGTTGGCGCTGGTTCTGGCGCATCTTCTGGACGGGACTGCTGGTGGTCCTGGTCTGGGGCTCGCTGGAAAGCATGCCCTCCAGCAAGGCTCAAAGCACGCCGCACACGGCGCTGGTCGAGGTGCGGGGCGAGATCGGCGTGGACGCCGATGCCAACGCCGACAGCCTGAACTCCGCCCTCAAGAGCGCGTTCGAGGACACCGGTGCCCAGGCCGTGGTGCTGCGCCTGAATTCGCCGGGCGGCAGCCCCGTGCAGGCCGGCCTCATCAACGACGAGATCCGCCGCCTGAAGGCGCTGCACAAGAAGAAGGTCTACGCCGTCTGCGAAGAGATGTGTGCTTCGGCCGCCTTCTACATCGCCGTGGCCGCGGACCAGATCTACGTGGACAAGGCCTCGCTGGTGGGCTCCATCGGCGTGCTGATGGACGGTTTCGGCTTCACGGGCGCCATGGAGAAGTTCGGCGTCGAGCGCCGCCTGCTCACGGCCGGCGCGAACAAGGGCATGCTGGATCCGTTCTCGCCGCGCAACCCCAACCAGGACGCGCTGGCCCAGAGCATGCTCGATCAGATCCACCAGCAGTTCATCAAGGTGGTGCGCGATGGCCGAGGCAAGCGCTTGAAGGAAGGTCCGGATACGTTCTCCGGCCTGTTCTGGAACGGCGAGGAGGCCGTGAAGCTGGGCCTGGCCGATCACCTGGGCAGCCTCGATTCGGTGGCGCGCGATGTGGTCAAGGCCGAAGACATCATCGACTACACCGTCAAGGAAAACATTGCCGAACGCCTGGCCAAGCGCTTCGGCGCGGCCTTGGGTGCAGGCGCCGTGCAGGCCATGCGCTCATCGGTGTCGATGCGCTGAGCAAGCCTTCGCAAGGCGGCAGACAAGGGTGGCTCTCGGGGCCACCCTTTTTCATTCACTCGTCCAGATCGTGGATCTTTCGGTAGGCCGCTTCGGGCGAGAGCGTCAGCAGTTCCGCCACATCGGCGATGTCATCCGGCAGGGCGGCCTCGGCATGGGGGTTGTCCCAGCCGTACTGGGTGTGGCGGGCGACCCGTACCGCCAGCATCA
This sequence comes from Candidatus Aquabacterium excrementipullorum, assembly GCA_019112875.1. GTDB lineage: Bacteria > Pseudomonadota > Gammaproteobacteria > Burkholderiales > Burkholderiaceae_C > Aquabacterium > Aquabacterium excrementipullorum. The sequence goes on along the minus strand of DXIO01000082.1, from coordinate 5,465 downwards.
CGGTGCGCACCTGCGGATGGTTGGCGTGCCGATCATCCGTGCATCGAATCAGCAGATCGGGCAATTGCCAGGCGCGCATCAGCGCCGGAGCCAGGTCGATCAGGCGCACGCCCAGCACGTCCTGCTGGGCATCGGCCGAGCGCAGCGATGTGTCCTGCTCGAGCCGCTCCGCCAGTGTCTGCGCCAGGCGCGGCGCGTGGCACCACAGCATCATGTCGACGAAGCCATGCAGCATGGCCGCCTCGTGGATGATCACCGCATCCTCATCCTGCCGGTGCAGCGCGAAGCTGTATGCGAAGTGCGCGGCGCGGCGTGACCTGTGCAGCACCTTGTTCAAGCCTTCGAGCGCCTGGGGCTGGTCCGCGAACCAAGTGTCCGTGGTGGCCAAGTTGTCAAAAGCCTTGAAGAAGGGCTCGATGCCCTGCATCAGGATGGCGCCCGTCAGCGTTTCGGGCGGCTCCACGTTCAGACGCGTGCAGTAGCGGGACACGTGCACCAGCACCTTCAGGGTCATCAGCGGGTCGCTGCTGATTTCCTGTGAGAGCAGGTGGGCGTCCACATTGCCTTTGGCTTCCTCCTGTTCGTGCAGCGCAGCAATGTCCTGCGCGGTGCTGGGCAGCACGGGGATGTCTGCGTCGGCCAGGGCATGGAGCCAGGAGGGCAGGTTGGGCAGCGCTTGGTCGATCATGACGTCGGCGATGGAAGCGACGATGCCTTCGTTATCGACAGATTTGAAAAAAGGTGCAATGGGGTTGCACCCTTGAATGCGCGTGAATTAGGCAGTGTGCGCATTATTGGCGCCCCAGCAGGGCGGCCTTGAGGCTGTTGTCCACCGGTTTGGGGCCCAGCCAGATGCGCAGCAGCCCTTGGTAGAACTCTTCGCCGGGCAGGTCCGCGCCCTGACGCTTGCCGTCCACGTAGATCCGGGTGCCGACCTGCGGCAGGTAATCCAGGCGCACCACGGTGCCCTTGTGGGCAGAGCCCACTTCCTCCATCAGGCGGCTGAGCTCCTGCAGGCGCGGCAGGTAGCGCTGGTACTGTTCGGGCGAGTTGTTGGCTTTGAAGCCCTTGATCAGCGCGCCGACGAAGTCCCGCGCGGTCACATCGCGCAGCAACACGGCATGCACGCTCTTGGCGCCCGGCTGGCCCAGGGCGTCTTCGACCGTGTTGCCCTTGTGCGGCAGGTAGAGGCTGGCCGCGTAGACGTCCACGATCACCTTGACGCGCACCCCTGCGCCATTGAGCTGCAGCGGCTGGTCGCCCACCTGGATCGTGTCGTCGAAACGCACGCCCTTCAGTTCGACCGCTGCCAAGGCGTTGCCGAGGGGCAGGGCAGCGGCCATGACACTGGCCAGGGTGAAAGCGGCGATGGGATGTTTCATGCGGACTCCTTGCAGAAGGACATGCTTGCCATTTGGTTGAGGGTAAACCCTTTGTTTTTGCTTTGTCGAATGGTGAGGCTTTCCGGATTTCAAAGGCTGTTGACCTCCAAAAAGCCACACGTTGCCGACGTGCTGGGCAAGCAGCGTGCCGGTTGCAGGCAGAATCGCCCCTGACCTCGCAGCCACCAGCCGGGGCCATGGCCCTTCGGGCGCATTCCGCGTGGTATTCGGAGGGGAGTGCGCTGGTCTATACCCATAACCCATGACGTTCCTGGTCATCGACATCGGCAACACCCGCTTGAAGTGGGGGCTGTATTCGCAAGCTCACCCCGAGGCGACCCTGCTGCAGCAAGGCGCCGTGGTCCTGGAAGACATCGACGGGCTGTGGGAAACGGCCTGGAAGCACCTGCCCCGGCCTGAAGGCATGCTCGGCTGTGTCGTGGCCGGTGAGGCCATCAAGCGCCGCGTGGAAGAGCATCTCGGCCGCTGGGGCCTGATGCCGCGCTGGCTGGTCGCCACCTCACGGGCTGGCGGTGTCAACAACGGCTACGACCATCCGCACCGCCTGGGTGCCGACCGCTGGGCGGCTCTGGTGGGCGCGCGCCACGAGGCCGTGACCGGTGGGGCAGCACGTGCCGCAGCACTGGTGATCATGGTGGGCACGGCCGTCACCATCGATGCGCTGGACAGCGGGGGCAATTTCCTGGGCGGCGCGATCATGCCGGGCTTCGGCTTGATGCTGCGCGCGCTCGAGACCGGCACGGCCGGCCTGAAGGTGCCCATGGGGTCGGCCACCGATTTCCCCACCAACACCAGCGACGCGCTGACCAGCGGCGGCACGGACGCCATCGCGGGTGCGATCGAGCGCAGCTACCGGCGCCTGGCCAAGCGCGAAGCGCAGGATCCCTTGCTGCTGATGTCCGGTGGTGCGGCGCCCAAGCTGCTGTCGCTGGCCGATGAGCTGCCGGTGCGCTTCGTGGACCATCTCATCTTCCTGGGCCTGCTGGTGCTGGCCGCGGAACAAGGGCTGGGGCGCGAAACCTCCTGATCGGCGCCTGCCTGTCGTCGGCGTCGGCGCTCCTTCAGCCTCGCTTCAGAGGATGAAGCGCGACAGGTCTTCGTTGCGCGCCAGTTCGCCCAGGCTGGTGTCCACCTGGGCCGCATCGATCGACCGGCTCTGACCCGACAGGTTCGGCGCGCTGAAGCTCAGCTCTTCCAGCAAGCGTTCCATCACGGTGGACAGGCGGCGTGCGCCGATGTTCTCGGTGCGCTCGTTCACCTCGAAGGCGATCTGCGCGATGCGGCGGATGGCCTCGGGGGTGAACTCCAGCGTCACACCCTCGGCTTGCAGCAAGGCCTGATACTGCTTGATCAGGCTGGCGCTGGGCTGCGTCAGGATGGCCTCGAAATCGTCCACCGACAGCGATTGCAACTCCACGCGGATCGGGAAGCGGCCTTGCAGTTCAGGAATCAGATCGCTCGGGCGGCTCAGGTGAAAGGCGCCTGAGGCGATGAACAGGATGTGGTCGGTGCGCACCATGCCGTGCTTGGTGTTCACCGTCGTGCCCTCGACCAGGGGCAGCAGGTCGCGCTGCACGCCCTGGCGCGACACCTCGGCGCCCTGGCCCTCGGCGCGGCTGGCCACCTTGTCGATCTCGTCGATGAAGACGATGCCGTTCTGCTCGGCCTTCTCCAGCGCACGGGCCTTGATCTCTTCCTCGTTGACCAGCTTGGCGGCTTCCTCGTCGATCAACTGGGCACGGGCGTCGGCCAGCTTGAGCTTGCGCAGCTTCTTGCGCTCGCCACCCATCTGCGAGAACATGCCGCGCAACTGCTCAGCCATGTCTTCCATGCCGGCGGGGCCCATGATCTCGACCGTGGGTTTGGCCTCGGCCAGCTCCAGCTCGATCTCCTTGTCGTCCAGCGAGCCTTCGCGCAGGCGCTTGCGCATCACCTGGCGGGCGGTGCTGTCGCTGCCTTGCGAGGCGGTGAAGCCCACGTCGTGACGCGGCGGCGGTACCAGCACGTCGAGCAGGCGCTCTTCGGCGGCGTCCTCGGCGCGCATGCGCTGCAGCTTGATCTGGTGCGCGCGCTCCTGCTTGATGGCCACTTCGACCAGGTCGCGCACGATGGTGTCCACGTCCTTGCCCACATAGCCCACCTCGGTGAACTTGGTGGCTTCGACCTTCACGAAGGGGGCATCGGCCAGCTTGGCCAGGCGGCGGGCGATCTCGGTCTTGCCCACGCCGGTGGGGCCGATCATCAGGATGTTCTTGGGCGTGATCTCGCCGCGCATGGGCTGCTCGACCTGCTGGCGGCGCCAGCGGTTGCGCAGGGCGATGGCGACGGCTCGCTTCGCGTTCTTCTGGCCAATGATGTGGCTGTCGAGTTCGCTGACGATCTCTTGCGGGGTCATGGCGCTCATGTGAGCATCAATCCAGTGTTTCGAGGGTGTGGTGCTGGTTGGTGTAGATGCACAGGTCGCCTGCGATCTCCAGCGATTTCTTGACCACCTCGGCGGCTGCGAGTTCCGTGTGCTGCAGCAGGGCGCGGGCCGCGGCCTGGGCATAGGCGCCGCCCGAACCGATGGCCACGATGCCCATCTCGGGCTCCAGCACGTCGCCGTTGCCGGTGATGATCAGCGAGGTTTCGCGGTCGGCCACGGCCAGCATGGCCTCCAGCCGGCGCAGCACGCGGTCGGTGCGCCAGTCGCGGGTCAGGTCGACGGCTGCGCGCGCCAGATGGCCCTGGTGCTTCTCCAGCTTGGCCTCGAATCGTTCGAACAGGGTGAAGGCATCTGCCGTGGCGCCAGCGAAGCCCGCCAGGACCTGGTCTCGGTAGAGTTTGCGCACCTTGCGGGCGCTGGCCTTGACGACGATGTGCCCCAGGGTGACCTGGCCATCGCCACCGATGGCCACCTGCCATTGGCCGTCGGCGGTGCGCCGACGGACGCTCACGATGGTCGTGCCGTGGTAGTTTTCCATGGTCGTCATTAGACCAGTTGCAGCTTGACCTTGGCGTGCTCGGTGATGCCCATGGCGCCGAAGAACAGCGCGACCAGGCGGTGCGGGTTCACGAAGGTCACGGTGCGTTGCTCGGCGCTGCGTGCCAGCACCCAGTTCAGCAGGTCGCCTGCGGCGATGAAGTCCACCCGGATCAGGTGGGCGCAGTCGAGCTGCACGGCCACGCTGGCGCCCAACTGGCCATCCAGTTCGGTCAGGGTGGTGCCGATGTCGCCGCTGAGCTGGCCGGACAGCTCCAGTGAGGCCATCTGGATGAACTCGATGTCATCGTGCAGGATGGATTCGACGAAGCTGGTCGACACATCGCCGATGTGGCTGAGCGAGACGGTCTGCGTGCAGGTGGCGTCGCGGATCAGCTTGACGTTGCAGCTGGGTGATTCCCACGACGGTGGCGACAACTCGTAGGTGACGCAGTAGTCGATGGCGGCCTCGTCGAACTGATCAGGGCGGTTGGCCAGGCGCAGCAGTTCCAGGCGCAGCATCCAGATATCGGGGTCGGCATCTCGGTTGCCGGTGGGCGACATCTCGGTGATGACCTCCAGGAGGCGGTCGATGCCGATCCAGGTGAGCTGCAGAGGCTCGCGTGCCCACTCCCTGAACTGCTTGTGCAGCAGGCCGGCGGCCTCCGGCGTGATCGCTTCGACGCCAGCCCAGTCCATCACCCAGGGGCGGGGCAGTTGCAGTACTTCGCAGCGCAGGCGGCCCAGGGCGTCGGTGTCCATGATCGGCGGCGCGATCCAGCCTTCGAGCGGGGCCTCGGTGCTGTCCACGGAGGCGCGGGCCTGCACGGCGGAGGCTTCGGGCGACGTGCTGGCCGGTGCCACCATCTGTGTGCGGGCGGCCAGGTGGCGCGACACGCGCTCGGGCAGCGAATACCACTGCGGCGCCGAGAGGCCGAACTGGTGCACGAAGGCATTGGCCAGCGTGTCGAACTTGGGTTGCTGATCGAGCGCGCGGTACAGGTCGAACAGCACCATCCAGGTGTCCGACTGGCCGTGGCGCGGCCCACCTGGCTGGATCAGCGTCATCAGGTTGCGTTCGCACTGCTCGAAATCGGCGT
>DXIO01000081.1 GCA_019112875.1 Candidatus Aquabacterium excrementipullorum | reverse complement strand
GGGCCAGGATCAACGCGACGGCGCAGGCCGCAAGCCCATAGAACCGCTCCAGCCCGCGCCACAGGGCGCGAAACGTGTTCGCACCTGCCAAGCGCGCGCCCGCCATTTCCTTGACGAGCGATTGAGAGAAGCCCTGGTCCAGCAATGTGATCATCAGCTGCAGCAGGAAGGCGTAGCTGGCCAGCCCCCAGCCCTGAGCACCCAGGGCCTTGGCATACACCGGCATGGCCACAAGAGGCATGGCCGTCGACACAGCCATTGCCGCATATGAAGCAAGGAGCTGCCGGGACAAGCCCATGGATTCAGCTACGCCACGCTGCAGACAGCCTGAGCCAGACTTCGGGCTGCTCGGTGTATGAACGCCGCAGACGGTATTTCACAAAGGCCAGCAGAACCGCAGCGACCGCGCCCACGAGCACGAACACCAAGGCCATGGGCAGACGCTGGGGACGAGAAGGCTTCTCGGCCGGCACGGCACGTTCAACCTGCTGCAGTGCCGGCCCCTCCTTGGCTTGGTCCACCTTGGCAATTTCGTATTGCTTCACCAGGAACTCCAGGCCGGCTTCTCGCGCCTTGACTTCACGGTAGGCGGACAGTGCACCGCTGCCTTCCGTGTAGCTGTGTTTGCCCGGGCCGCTGCCCTGCTCGATCTTCACCAACTGCTCTCGAAGCGCCCCCAGTTCCGACGCCAGGCGCTGCACGTCGGCGTTCTGGGGCGTGGCAAAGCTGCTGAGCGACTTGAGCGCCACTTCCTTGGCGGCGATCTGGGTGCGGAGTTCGATTCCGGCTTTGACACCGGTTTCCGCCAAGGCCTGGCTCGCCACAAAGCCGGTTTCTGCCTGGGCTTTTCGAAAGGCCGCTTCAGCCTTTGCCAGCGCATCCTTCCCCTTGCTGATCTGGTCTTCTAGGAAAAGCGCTCGCTGCTGTGCTTCGGTGACGGCCAAGCGTGACAAGAGCTTCGCCAATTCTTGAACGTGCGCATTGGCCAACTCAGCGGCCACGGCAGGATCACGGTCATCAACCTCGATGGTGACCAGGCCCGTCTTCTTGTCTGCGCTCACGCGCGTGAGCTTCTGAAATGTCAGGCGGGCATCTGCCTTGTTCTCTTCTCCGTAACGCTCAACCAGCTTGAATCGGTCGATCAGGACATTTTGGAGCGTTTGCGTTCGAAGAAATGCGGCGTACATCTCTTCCGAACTCTTGACGGCCGGGGATGCCCCCGCCAGTGCACCAAGCTGAGCCAGCACGGCCGAAGCGGAACCCTGTTGCTGCTGCGGCGGCAAGAGCAAGGTCGACGATGTATAGAGCCTCGGAAGAGAAAAAGTGTAGAAACCGCCGAGACCCACGATCAGCAGGAAGACCAACAGGGCCAACAAGCGATGTTGTCCCACGGCAGCCAGAACCTCCAGCCAAGTGGGAGAGTCGGCTTCGTCGAGAGCATTCGCGGTGGAGTCTGGCACTTTCGCCTGAACATTATTCATCGCATCAATCCCTCAGCGTCTTGATCGCCGCAGCACCCAGACTGAACTGGTAGATGATCTGCGTGATGTCCTTGGCATTGCGCGTGAACACGCTCCAGGCGCTTTCATGATCCGTCTTCTCGGGTAGCACGATCAGATCGCCTGGCTGGACCGCCGTGCTGGCGATGCCACGATTGAACCACCGGCCATTGTTGCCCGACGCCACGCTGCCATCAGCCCGGATGATGAACAACTCGTCCTTGTCGGCACCGCTCGTCAAGCCCGCCTGATTGAGGTAGTCCTGCACCGTATTGCCTCGCCGCCAGAGCATGGACGCCTCCGTGTTGACCGAGCCCAGCACATAGACGAAGTCGGGGCGTGATGGGATGACCAGGCGATCCTGGTTGGCCAGGCGCACATCGGGCAAGGCGTTCAGGGAAGTGTTGTCGGGTGTCAGCCCCAGCATGATTCGGCCAGTGGGATTGAGGTTCCTCAAACGCTGCAGGGCCTGCTGCTGCGCCTTGGCCTCGGCCTCCAGCCGAAGCCGCGCCGTGCCCGAGGCATCCCCGCTGACGGCGGACACGCTGGCAGCCGACGAACTGAGCTGTGTCTGCGTCTGCGCTTCAAGGCGCCGCACCAGCTGATCCAGGTTCTTCTGCTGCGTCTGGCGAACCTCTTCACGGTAGAAGGCCGAGCCGAACAGGTACGCATCGGGGGTCAGGCCACCGGCCTTCTCCAGCAACTGCTGCAGCCCGTCACCTGGGCTCATCTGGTAGATGCCGGGGCGGCGCACTTCGCCCTCCACCCGCACGAACACCTGGCGTTTCGCCTGCGGCACGCGCACGTCGTTGACGGAGAACACGGTGACGATGTCGCCCGGCTGCAGGGGCAGGTTGTCGGCGCTGCCGGCATCCTCCAGCGCGTGGCCCAGGTTGAAAGGCACCAGCTGCACGGTCACGTTTTGGCTGTCCACGCGTTCGACGACGGCGTACTCGAGGTTGATCTCATCGACCAGGTTGCCGATGCGCTGCGCCAGGGTGTCAGCGTTGTCACGCACTTCACGCACGGCCCCGTCGCCACGGGCACCCTGCCCGTCGCCGGCCTGCGAGGCGCCCTCGCGTGTGACGGGGGTCTTGCCGGTGCCATAGGCGGGCACGCCGGCATTGCCGCCGTTGCCGCCGATCCCACCCGCCGCGCCCTGGGGCGCGAACTCGAACCCCGGGTTCTCCTGCGCACGACGGGCCTGCTGGAAGCCGGCATCCACGCGCTGCTTTTCTTCTTCCGTCAGCAGCACGCTGTTCTGCCGCTGCACCGAGGCCCGCGACATCAGGTAGGCCTTGCTGGGGATCAGGTCACGCACCTTCATGCCTTCGCGCCAGGGCGCGCGCACGGGTTGGTCCACGTTGCCGCGCAAGGTGACGGCGTTGCCGAACTCGGGGCTCAGGCTCAGCACGGTCAGCAGGTCGCCGTTGCGCAGCGGGCGGCCCAGGCCAGCCGCGTCCAGCGCGAAGCTTTCGACCGACCGCGCGGGCTTCTTGCTCGGGTCCACGCGCTCCAGGTAGGCACGCTTCGGATCGGCCACAACGGGCAACCCGCCCGCCAGCGCCAGCGCGCCGCCGATGGTGTCCTTGTCGCCATCGAGTTCGTACACGGCCGGCGTGGCCACCTTGCCGGTCAGCGCGATGTAGCCGCGTGCGGGCGGGATGGTGATGGTGTCGCCATCCTGCAGGCGCATATCGGCCGACTTGTCGCCCTTGGCCAGGAAGTCGTACAGATCCAGCTCGGTCACGGTGCGGCCGGCGCGCTTGACCTGCACATGGCGCATGCTGCCCGTGGCGCTGGGCCCACCGCTGGCGAACAGGGCCGACACCAGGGTGGAGGCGCCGCTCAGGTTGTAGGCCCCAGGCTTGCGCGCCTGGCCGACCACGTAGACGGTGATGCCACGCAACTGCCCCAGTGTCACGCTGAGCTGGAAGTCCTTGTAGTAGCGGCCCACCGCGTTGCGGATGGCGCTCTCGGCCTCTGCGGCACGGACACCGCTCAGGGCGATGCTGCCCACGCGGGGGATGTGGATCTGGCCGTTGCGATCGACCACGGTGCGCACGTCGATGTCGACCGATCCCCAGCCGCGGATCTGCAGTTCGTCGCCAGGGCCCAGGCGGTAGTCGCCCGACACGGGCGCATTGGCCTGCGGGGCGAAGCTGTCGGGCGCCACATCGAAGAAGCCGGCACCGAACAGCGGCAAGGCCTGGCCCGTGCTTTCGAGCACGAACTTCTGGAAGTCGTTGGGAGGCAGCGGCTTGGGCGGGAAGGCATACGCCTGGCCATTGGTGCCCGTGCGCTGCGCCGGGTTGTTCCAGCGATCGCCCAGTGCGTCCGTCGTGAGGCCCTGGCGAATGTTGGGCACGGTCGACAGGCTGGAATCCATGCGGCCCAGACTGGTGCCGTAGCCTTGACCGGAAAACACGCCCAGGCTGCCCTGGTCGGCGCTGTCATCCGGCGCTCCGTAGCCTTGGCTGCCACCACCTTGCAGGTTGCGCAGGCTTTGCGCAAACGCCCCGGGCGGCGCGACCAGTGTGAGCGACAAGGCCAGGGTCAGGGCCTGGCGAAAGGCTTGCGAGCGGCGCGGGTGCGTCATGGGCCCAGTCTTCCATGTGAAAAAGCTGGGCAGATTGTAGGGCGGGCGGGCCGCTTTACTCGGCTCTGCGCACCTGTTGTTTGCCCGCCTGCTTGCCCTTGTACATGGCCGCATCGGCCTGCTTGAGCAGGCTGTCGGCATCGGTGGCATGCAAGGGGGCCATGGCATAGCCGATGGTCATGCCCACGCGGCAGCTGGCCTGGCTGAGCACGAAGGGTCTCACGCTGCAGGCCAACAGCTTGTCGGCCACCAGCCGGGCCTGCTGCTCATCGGGCAGGCCCGCCGCCACCACGACGAACTCGTCGCCTCCGATGCGGCACACGAGGTCACCCGCCCGGACGGCCTGCTTGAGGCGCTGCGCCACCATCACCAGGGCCTCGTCCCCCACGTCGTGTCCATGGAGATCGTTGACGGGCTTGAAGCCGTCCAGGTCGATCACATAGAGCGCCAGCATCCGCGTGCGGCTCGCTTCGGCCAGCAGGCTTCGCAGGCCATGCTCCAGCCCGCGCCGGTTGGCCAGGCCGGTGAGCGCATCGGTCTGCACGGCCACCAGCAGGCGGTCACGCTCCTCCCGGTGCCTGGCGGCGTCACGCCGCAGATCCTTGGTGCGCAGGCTGCCCACCATGGCCCAGGCCAGCAGGTCGATGGCCGCCCCCAACTGCGGCACGATGTTGTCCCACTCGCTCCAGGGAACGTGCCCCCGGTGCAGGCCGGCGCCGATGGCCAGCACCACGGCATGGGGCACCCAGCCGATCAGCACCCACAGGGCCAGCCGGTCACGCCTGAGCCCGCGGCGCAAGGCCAGGGGCAGGATGAGCAGGAAGGGCCAGGGGCCGAGCAGCCCGATCACGGGGCCGATGACGCCCTCGCCGATCAGGCCTGCGGTGAAGAGCAGCCCCAGCACCGCCAGCAGCACGCTGATGCCGCGCAGGCTCTTGCTGAGGCGGGGGTGGCTGTGGCGCAGGTCCAGGGCGCGGTCCACGAACAGGAAGCCGCTGAGCGGCATCAACAGCGCGAACAGCAGGGACACGTTGGAGTTGAGCCCGCCCTGGGTCGGCCAGAAATGCTGCGATGCCAGGCCGAAATAGGCGAACCATGACATGGTGTGGCTGGAGGCGAAGAGCGCGAACCACAGGTACAAGCGCTCCCGGTTGAGCACCGCGGCCACCAGCGCGTACACGGTGAGGCACAGTCCCAGTCCGAACATGAGGCTCTGCCAGAACTGGAAGGAGGCCTCGCGGGCGAGCAGCGCATCGGTGCGCAGCAAGAAGGCCGGCATCAGCATGGCCAGCGGCGCGTACTTGCGCACCCGCATCACGAGTTCGTAGTCCTGTGCGGGCTGCAGCACCAGCCGGGCGGCATGCTGGTGCGTCGGGGCGGCTTTGGCCTTGAAGGGCAGCAACTGGCTCAGGTAGGCGCGCTGCACCACCCTGCCCTGCCGCACCAGGAACACCTCGACCTCGTCGAGCGGGAAGAAGTCGATGCCGAGCCACCAGTCGGCCGGCGCGCCGGCGGGCACACGGATGTCGGCACGCAACCAGACGGTGTCGGGGCGCACGCCGAGGTTGGCATAGGGCCCGGTCGGGGCGGTGAACTGAGCGCGCCGGGCCAGGGCCTGGTCGATGGTCAGCGTGTGCGCAGGATCGGGCAGCAAGCGCAGGGCGGGCCACAACGCCACGACCTGCTGGCCGGGCGCCAGGGACACGGGGGGCACCACCTGGGCGGACGCGCGTGCGCCGGGCAGGCCCAGCCAGCACAGGATGAGCCACATCGGCAGGCAGCCGAGGCGAAGAAGCAGCACAGACAAGATCAGCGGCGCGATGGGGAACCGTCTATCTTAAGGTCTGCGGGGTTGGGCTGGATGCCAACAAAGTCACGCCACAGCGTCGGCCATCGCGCGGCCCAGCAGCAGCCATGGTCCTGGCCCGGCAGCACCATCACCCGCGGCGACTGGCCTGGCGGAAAGCCGGCGGCGTAGGCCTGTGCGACAGCGGGCGGCACGACGCGGTCATCGGCGCCCACCAGATGCCATTGGGGAATGCGGGCCAGGGCCGCCCGCTCGTCGGCCGGGTTGAGCGAGCCGGTCAGCGGTGGCACGCCATGCAGGCGTGTCCAGGCGGCATGGTCGAGGTTGCCTGCCACGGTGACCAGGGCGGCCACGTCATCGCGCCGGGCCGCCAGCAGGGCGGCCACGGCGCCGCCCCCCGAGTAGCCCACCAGCACGAGCCGGCGGGCCGACCACCGGTGCTTGAGCGCATCGAGAGCCAGGGATTCGGCCTGCACGACCTCGGGGGCGAAGCGCCGCTGCGTCCAGTACGCCACGTCGCAACCACGGCCTGAGCCGGGGTGCGGCATCGTGTACTGGCAGGGACGGGCCAGATAGGCCGCGGGCCCTGCGGGATGGGCCAGGGCCAGCTGCAAGGCCAACGGCGCGCGGGGCGTCGGATCGCCCGACGGCTGTGATGACGTCACCCAGGCCAGGCCATCGCCTTCGATGTAGACGGTGAGCGTGTCGCGCGATTCAGAGCCTGCGGCAGGCAGCGGCGGTGTGTAGGCCAGCAGCTCGAACGTGCCGGCGGACCACAGGGAAGCCTGCCATCCCCGCGCCGAGGCCAAGGCATCGGCATGGGCGCGCCGCTCGGCGGGAGATGGCAACACCGCGCAAGCCGACAGCGCCATGAGCAGCAGCATCCATGGTGCACGCCGGCTCACCGTGGTGGCGCCCACTCGCCCAGCGCGGCCAGCAGGGGCTGCAGGTAGGCCTCGTAGTGGCGCCAACGCTCGACCGAGCTGCCATAGATGGGCTGGCGCACCTGGGCCACGCTGGCCGTGCGGATGCTGCGCTGGTTCTTGTGGAAAGCCAGGCAGTCGTCATGCCAGTCCAGCCCGCACCAGTCGATCAGGCGGCGTGCCTGGCCTTCCATGTCGGCCACGATGTCCTCGTACTGCACCTCCAGGAAGCTGCCGGGCGGCAGCGCGCGTCGCCAATGCTCCATCAGGCGCGCGTAGTTGGCGTAGTGGCGGCCCAGTTCGGTCAGCTCGTACGTGGATTCCTGATGGCGGTTGAACAGCCGCGTGAAGCAGGACACACAGGTGTCGGCCGCGTTGCGCCGCACATGGATGATGCGGGCCCGAGGCAACATCAGCGGGATCATGCCCAGGGCGAAGTAGTTCGCGGGCATCTTGTCGGTGATGCGGCGCGCGCCGGGCGCCCGGGCCTGCAGGCGCCGCACGTATTCACCACCCCAGGCCGTGAGCGTGGCCTGGTCGATGCCCGCCACGCGCTCCGGGTAAGGGCCATCCTGCAAAGCGCCGGGCGCATGGTGCAAGGTCACCATCAGATCGCGCAGCTCGCCCGCGCCATGCACCTCGGGGTGGCTGGCGATGATCTGCTCGGTGAGCGTGGTGCCCGAGCGCGGCATGCCCAGCACGAAAATCGGCAGTTCGGACGGATCGCCCGCACCATGCAGTCGCCGGATGAAGTCGGCCGTGACCGTGTCTTCGATGCGCCGCGTGCGGGCGGCATCCTCGTCGGCATTGAAATCGATGCGCGCCCGCTTGAGCCGGGCGCCTTCCATGTAGTGCGGGAAGGCCTTGTCCCACACCTTCAGGTCGTCATAGGACTTGCCCAGTGCGTAGTGCAGCGAGATGCGCCGCTCGGGCTTCATCGCATCGACACCGGCCAACAGGGCCTCCAGCGCGACGAGGTTCTCGTCGTCGGCCTTGACCTTGCGGACCTGCGCCAGGTGGAAACGTCCGCCCACATTGTCCGGGTCGATCACCAGCGCCCTGTGCAGCAAGGCCTCGGCCTCGTCCATCCTGCCTTGCTCCATGCGCAGGTTGCCCAGGCCGAGCAAGGCATCCACCGCATCCGGGTCGAGCGTCAAGGCGTGGTCGTAGGCGGCCTCAGCCTCGGAGGGCTCTTCCATTTCGGTGTGCAGCATGCCGAGCAGGAACCAGGCCTCCACCTTGTCGGGACATTCACGAAGCACTTCGCGCAACAGCGCCACGGCCTCTTCCGGGACGTCGCGCTCCTGCACCGCCCGCGCCAGGCCGATCATGGCCTCGGGGTAACCGGGGCGCAGTTGCAGCGCCCGCCGCAACAGGCCTTCGCCCTCTTCGGTGCGGTCCTGCTTGAGGCGGGCCAGCCCCAGGTTGCACAGGGCTTCGGGGTATTGGGGATGGCGCCGCAGCACCTGCTCCAGCACGGGCACGGCCTCGTCCGCGCGGTCGAGCTCCACCAGCACCGCCCCCAGGTTGGACTGCGCTTCCAGGTAGTCGGCATTGGCGTCCAGTGCCCGCCGGTACCAGGTGACGGCGCCTTCCCGGTCCTGCGCGCGGCGGGCCACGCTGCCCAGGTTGTTCATCGAGTTGGCCAGCTTGGGCTCGAGGGCCAGCGCGCGTTCATGGCAGGCCGTGGCGCGGGCGTCATCCCCCGCATCGAAATAGGCCACCCCCAGGTTGGAATGCGCGGTGGCCATGGAAGGCGCCAGGGCCACTGCCCGCTCGCCATGCGCGATGGCCTCGGCAGCCCGTCCGAGCTGGCGGTTCATTTCCGCCAGGTTGCTGTGGAACAGGGCGTCGTCAGGGGCGATGGCGATGGCGCGGCGGATGGTCTCCAGCGCTTGCGCCTGGCGACCGGTCTGGTAGGCGATGACGCCCAGCAGGTGCAAGGCCTGTGCATGCGCAGGCCGGGCCTGCACGATGGCACGCAGCAGGGTCTCGGCCTGATCGAGTTGCCCCGCGCCATGGTGCTGGGCGGCGCGCTGCATGGCCTGGTCGATGCTCAGGGCCGGGCTCACGGCCGGGGTCGGGGCCGGCTTCTGCGCTGGCCGCTGCGAGGCGCTCTGGCCGGAGGTATGCGGCGCAGACGGCGTGGGCAGCGCTCGCAGCGCATCGCGCACCTGCCCGATCACCGGCGCCCAATCGCCGAAACGCGGCTGGCGATGAATGCGCAGGCTCGGGTACCAGGGGCTGTCCTCGCGGCCAGTCAACCAGCGCCATTCGTTGTCGAAGCGGTCGAGCATCCACACGGGCCGGCCCAGTGCGCCAGCAAGGTGCACCAGGGCAGAGTCGACGGAGATGACCAGGTCGAGCCCGGACAGCAACGCGGCCGTGTCGGCGAAATCACCGAGCTCATCGGTCCAGTCGAGCCATTGGATGCCGGCAGGCACCTCGGGCCGGGTGTCGTTGGCGGCCCATTTCTGCAGGCTGACCCAGGTGATGCGCGGGTCATCGAACAGCGGATGCAGTTGCTCCAAGCGCAGGCTGCGGCGCGCATCGCGGTGGTGCTGGGCGCGGCCCGCCCACGCGATGCCCACGCGCAGACGGCCAGGCGCGGCGTGTGCCAGGCGCTCGCGCCAGTGGGCACTGGCGGCCGGCGGCACGTGCAGGTAGGGGATGGTCGCCGGGATGGTGTCCAGGCGCGTGCGCAACAGGCGCGGCAGCGACATCAGCGCACATTGCAGGTCCCACCCGGATGACTCGGGAGGCATGCGCGTGAACGACACGATCCGGTCTCCGAATGACCAGTCCATCAGGCGCCGCGTAGGCTCGGCACAGGCAAAGCCCACCTTGCCGAACCGCTCGGCCAGCATCGGCAGATAGCGCGCGAACTGGAAGGTGTCGCCGAAGCCCTGTTCCGTGATCACCAGCAGGCGCCGGGCACCGGGCCGCTCGGCATCGGGCAGCACGGCCTCGTCCAGCCCGTGCCACATCGGCAGGGCACAGACCGGCCGCGTGAACTGGCCGGACTGGGATTCGGCCGCGCCTGTCCAGCGGGCCTCGTAGTTCTCCCAGCCTTGCTCGAACTGCCCGAGCTTGAGCTGCGCCATGCCCAGATTGAGCCGGGCCATGGCCATCTGGGGCGCCAGCGAAACGGCCTGCTCGAAGTCGGCCAGGGCCTCCTCCAGGCGGCCCATATCCTGCAGCACGAAGCCACGGCTGTTGAGCGCCGCCGCCAAGTCCGACTGCAAGGCCAGCGTGCGGTTGTAGCAGTCGAGGGCCGCTTCGAAGCGATCGGCCTTGTAGTGGGCGATGCCTTCCAGGTGCAGGGCCTCCGCGGGCGTGCGCACTGCCGGCGGATGGGAGATGGATGGCCTGGGAGGTTCCGGCGACACCGGCGGCAGGCTGGCCATGAAAGCGGTGGCCTCATCCTGCGGGCGGAAATCCTTGACCAGCTCGTACAAGGGCTGCAGGTGGCGCGCGAACGGACGCCAACGCGCCACCGAGGTCTGGTAGATGGGCTTGCGCACCTGCGCGACGCTGGCGGTCTTGACCACGCGTCCGTTCAGGTGGAAATCCAGGCAGGCCGGATCCCACGGCAGGCCAAGGTGCGCGAGCACCCGCCTCGTCTGCGCCTCCGTGTCGGCGACCATGGCTTCGTAAGGCAGGTCCAGGATCATGCCGGGTGGCAGCACGCGGTGCCAGTGCGCCATCAGGCGCTGGTAGCGCGCGTGGTAGCGCCCCAGCGAGCGCTGGTCGTAGGTGAAGGCCATCGTGTCATTGAACAGGCGGCCATAGCAGGAGAAGCACGAATCCATGGGATCGCGCATGGCGTGGATGATGCGTGCGCCAGGCAAGGCCAGGTGGATGAGGCCCAGGTAGAAGAAGTTGCCAGGCATCTTGTCGGTGATGCAGCAGCTGCCTGGCGAGCGTGCCCACAGGCGGTCGAGGTAGGCCAGGCCCAAGCGCCGCATGTCGGCCTCGGCCAGGGCCGCCACGCCGTCCACGAACGAGCGGCCGGGCCCGGCACCGGTGGCCTGGTCGATGCTCTCGTTCAGGTCCTTGAGTTCGCCAGCACCGTGCACACCCGGATGGCTGCTCAGGATCTGCTCGAGCAAGGTGGTGCCCGAGCGGGGCATGCCGACGATGAAGATCGGTGTGCGCCCCGGCGCCTGCGCACCGCGCCACGCGCGCCGGGCCTCGAAGAAATCGGCATCGAACACCGCCAGCAGGCGGTCCAGCAGTGCGTCGGCGGCCTGCTCGTCCACCGGCATCTGCGCATGCTGCAACCGGTTGCCTTCTTCGTATGCGGCGAAGGCCCGGTCGTGCTGGCCGATGTCTTCAAGCGCCTTGCCCAGCGCGAAGCCCAGCCGGATGCGCAGGTGCGGGCTGAGCTGTTCGCGGCGGATGTACAGGGCTTCCATCATGGCCAGCTGCGAATCGGCAGGCGTGTAGGTCTTGAGCGAACTGAGGTTGTAGTGCGCCTCGATGAACTCCGGACGCACCGCGATGGCGGCCTCGAAACACGCCCGGGCCAGCGCCAGCTGGCCTTGCTCCACGTAGACAGCCCCCGCATTGCACTGGGCCTCTGCATGCCGCGGGTTGAGTTCGATGGCGCGCAGGTAGGCCTGGAGCGCCTCGTGCTCGGCCCCTTGCTGCCCCAGGGCGGATCCCAGGTTGTTCCATGACAGGCCGTGGTCAGGCCGAATGGTCAGCGCCTGGCGGTAGCCCTGCACCGCGCGCTCGTGGTCTCGTGCATCCGAGTAGGCCAGCGCCAGGTTGTAGTGGGCGTCCAGGTCGCAAGGGGCCAGGCGCGTGGCCCGCAGCCCGGCGGTGGTGGCCTTGTCCAGTTGGCCCAGACGCCGGTACATCTCGCCCACGTTGCGGTGGTACAGCGCCACGCCCGGATTGGCGGCAATGGCCTCTTCGATGCATTGGATCGCCTGTGGCACACGGCCGGCATTGAAGGCCAGCAGGCCCAGCGCGTGCCAGGCCTCGTGGCAGCGGGGATTCGCCGCCACCAACGCACGGTAGGCGGATTCGGCCTGCACCCATTGGCCGGCCCGTTCATGGGCCTGGGCCTGGGCCAAGGTGACCAGGGAGGGTTCTGTGACGAGGGCGCTGCTCAACACATCGGATGCCGGCTGGTCACGAAGGCCACCAGGCGCGCCAGGCTGTCTGCCTCGCTTTCGTGGTCGGCCCCCAGCACTAGGTCCGCCGATTCAGGCGGTTCGTAAGGCGCGTCGATGCCGGTGAACTCGCGCAGTTGGCCGGCCCGCGCCTGGCGGTACAGGCCCTTGGGATCGCGGGCTTCGCAGGTGGGCAGATCGGCCGCCACATGCACCTCGGCGAAGTGCGTGCCAATGGCCTGCGCCGCGGCCCGCGCCGTGGCCCGATCAGCCTTGTAAGGCGAGATGAAGGCCGTGATGCAGACCAGCCCGGCATCGGCGAACAGGGCGGCCACCTCGCCGATGCGCCGGATGTTCTCGGACCGGTCCGCCGGCGAGAAACCCAGGTTGGCATTGAGGCCCCGGCGCACGTTGTCGCCGTCCAGCGTGTAGCAGGCATAACCTTGCTGCAGCAACTGCGCCTCCAGCGCCATCGCCAGGGTCGACTTGCCCGCGCCCGACAACCCTGTCAGCCAGATCACGCCGCCGCCATGGCCATGGCGCTGCGCGCGCTGGCCGGCATCGACACGGTGCGACACGGCGGTGAGGTGCGCCGCACCGCGCGGCGGGATCCATGAGGGGGTGTGCTTCATGCCTGTTCCCTTTCAGAATGCCCAGCGCAGGCGCACGGACAGTGTCTGGTTGAGGTAGCCGGAACTGCGCCCCTCGATGTCGTAGCGGGCAGAGTACTCGATCCCTGACGAGGTGTCCTGGATCAACCCCACACCCGCGCGGTAAAGCCATGGCGACACGTCCAGCCCGTTGGTCACGAAGGCCGCGCCCCCGCCCACGAAGGTCGATGTGGTCTGCGCCTGCTTGTTGAGGGTGTCATAGCTCACGCTGACATTGCCCACAAGCTTCAAGCCGTTCTCCAACTGGTGCGAGCCCTTGAGATCCCCGGTGATCAGGAACTCGCGGTAGGTCTGCGCATCGACCTGCAGGTTCAGCGGCCCGGCGCCCGATTCGGTGTAGCCATCGGTGCGCACATGGGTGTAATCCAGCCGCACCGAGGGTGTCACATTGCTGTGATCCGACAGCGGGTACACCCGCCCGATGCCCACGCTGCCATGCACGGCCAGGCTGTCGAAGCTGGCTTCGGCCGTGGCGCCCGTCAGGCCGATGCGGCGCGTGCTGTCGGCCTGGTTCTTGCCGATGTCGAACTGGACGTTGATGTCCGTGCGCGGATCCAGGTTGTAGCTGGCATAGCCCACCAGCTCGTAGGTGTCCACGCCCACGTGGTTGGGCGCCACAGTCGAGTTGCCCGTCACGTTGCTGCGCGCATACGTGAAGGCGCCGCCAGCGCGCACCTGGTTGTTGACCGGCGCATCGACCCCGACCACCACACCGCCCGTGCGCGATTTGAAGCCGCTCACGCCCTTGTGGTCATCCTGGTCGGCCCAGCTTCCGAAGGTGCGCAGCCACAGGTACTGGTCACGCCCGCCATCGCCCGACGAGAGGCCCTGGTTGCTCTCGATGCGCGCCTGGATGATCTTGTTCATGCTGTGCAGCGCATTGATGCCTGCCTGCGACGCCGCCCCCACCAGGGTGGGCAGCATCTGCGACACGGCATCCGACAGCTGCTCCGGTGTCAGCAGGGTCAACCGGTCGAACACCGGCTGCATCGCAGGCGGCACGCCTTCGTTGAACATGGCCTGCAGCGTGCCGGCAGCCCCCAGGCCCGCCGGGTTGTTGTTTGCGGCAACCGAGTTGACCACCCCGGACGGGTCCACCGCGGTGATCAGGTCCAGCTGGTTCGCGTTGCGCGCATTGGAGGCCGTGAACGAGTAGAACGCGCTGTTGTCCGTCACCGTGATCGCCGATGGCGTGGCCGTGAGCGTGCCGCCCGCCGTGATCACGCCCTGCACCACGGCACCGCTGGTGATGGTCGCGCTGCCGGCCACGCGCACATCGACCGTGGTGCCGCTGGCCAGGTTCACATTGCCGCTGACCGCCAGCTTGCCGTAGTTGGTCGTGGCATCGTTCAGGCCCAGCCGGTACACGCCCCCGGCGGCCTGCGTGTAGTTGCCGCTCACGTTCAGCGGCGTGGCCAAGGCACCCACGGCCACGGTGCCCGCGTTGTTGAAGCCGCCCACGCTGGCCCCCACGTCATGGCCCAGATTGAGCACCCCGCCACCGACCACGTTGACCGTGCCCACGTCGATCGCCCCTTCGCTGGTGAAGGTGCCATTGACATTGACCGTGCCGCCCGTGCCGGTGATGGCCCCGATCACACGGCTGTTCGCGCCATCGAGGTTCAGCGTGTTGATGCCGATGTCGGCCGCGCCATCCAGGGTGCCTGTATTGGTCACCGTGAAGGGATCGCTGCTGTTAAGCAGGCGCACCGAGGCCGTGGTGCCTGCGATGCGGCCACTGTTGACGATGCCCCCTGTCACGGTGCCGTCGCTGCTGATGGAGATGCCGGTGTTGCCCGAGATCACCCCCGTCGCGTCGTTGACCAGCGCGGCGCCACTCAGGCTCACACCGCCCACCAGCGCATCGTCGATGGCGATGCCCGCTCCTGCCGTGCCGCTGATCGTGCCGCTGTTGCTGATGCCGCCCGCGATCGTGGAGCCATCGGTCACGTCAATGCCGCTCCTGACGCCCGCGATGCGTCCGCCCGCCTGGTTGAGGATCCTGCCGGTGACGGTGGCGCTCGATTCCAGGAAGATGCCGTCGCCGTAGGACCCGCCAGTGCCCTCGATCAGACCGCTGTTGGTGATGTCGCCCGACAGCGTGTAGTACTCCCAGATGTACAGGCCGGCCGTGGGGCCGCTGATCGTGCCGGAGTTGGTCAGGCTGCCGGCCCATTCGCCGTAGGAGAACTCGATGCCTGCGGTGCTGCCGCCCTCGATGCGCCCCGTGTTGACCAGGTTGAATGCCGCGTCGCCATCGAAGAAGATGCCGTTGTCGGTGCCCGAGATGGTGCCGGCATTGGTCAGCCCCCCGGTGATCGTCGCGCTGTCCAGGTCCAGGCCATGACCGTTCAGGCCCGTGATCGTGGCGCCAGCCGCATTGAGGAAATTGCCACCGATGGTGACATTGGACAGGCTGACCCCGTCGCCACTGCTCAGGATCCTGCCCAGGTTGCTCACATTGCCGCTCACGCGGGTGTCGCCCAGGTCCAGCCCATCACCGCCCACGATCACCCCCGTGGTGTCATTGGTGATGGTGTCGATGAGGGTGTCGTCGAGCTCCACGCCGCCGTCGATGAGGCCCTGGTTGGTCAGCCCGCCCGACACGGAAACGCCCGACAGCAGGTACACCGCCGGCCCGTTGGTGCCGATGATCGTGCCACTGGCCCGGTTCATGAGCCCGCCACTCAGCGTCGACCCGTTCTTGAGCATGAGGCCCGTGCCACCGATGATCGTGCCGCTGTTGTCGATGCCCTCGGTGATCGTGGCCGCATCACCGTAGATGCCCGAATAGCTGGCGCCCCCCTGGATCAGCCCGCTGTTGGTGATGCCACCGGTCAGTGTGCTGTGCACGGGGTTGCTCGTGAGCGTGATCGTGGACGACGAGCCGGTGCTCGATCCATAGGCGTACAGCGTCAAGGTGCGTGAGCGCAGCTCGATGCCGTGCTGCGACCCGGAGATCGTCGCGCCGGCCAGGTTGTGCACACCGCCCTCCACCAGCCCCCCGTCGAGCACGATGCCGGAGCCCGCCGTGCCGATGATGTGGCCGCTGTTGGTGATGCCCCCCGTGAGCGTGCCGATGCCTGCAACCGGCGTCGCCGGCGAGCTGCTGCTGTAGGCGTAGTCGGTGGCGGCACCGCCCACGTACAGGCCCGAGGCGCCACTGATCGTGCCGCCCGTCAGGTTCTTCACCCCCCCGACCAGTGCACCATCAGAGACCGAGAGGCCCAAGGACCCGGCCGTGCCCGAGATCACCCCCGAGTTGGTGACGCCGCCGCTGAGCGTGGACGAGCCCCCCACCAGCAGCGCCGCCGGATGGCTGCTGGAGCTGGCGTTGTTGCTGATGATGGTGCCCGTGTTGGTCAGCCCGCCGGTGATGCCGCCACCGCCCAGGCTCAGCGTGGAGTACTCGGACACCATGGTGCCGCTGTTGACCACCGACCCGATGATGGTCGACGAGAGCAGGCTGCTGGCCCCGTGCAACGTACCCGTGTTGATCAGGTTGCCCTGGATGTCCGAGGTGTTGAAAGTGATCCCGAAGTAGGTGCCCGTGATCAGCCCGCTGTTGCTGATGTCGCCCGTGAACGAGGTCGACAGGATGCGGATGGCCGTCTGCCCGCTGGATATGGTGCCAGTGCTGCCATTGTTGATGCCCCCCAGCAGCACGCCATGGTTGAACTGGACAGCCTGGTGATTGCCACCACCTGTTTCGCTGATCACCCCCTGGTTGAGCAGGCCACCGCTGAGCGTGCCGTTGATCTGGACGGTGGAGCCCGAGTTCATGGCCGAGGTCAGCGTGCCGCTGTTGGACAGCGTCCCCGCCGCCGAGCCGGTGTTCACGATCACGGCATGCCCCGTGCTGCCATTCACGGTGCCCGTCACGGTGAGATTCGCCCCTGTCGTGATCTCGCACGGGCCCGCCACGGAACTCGACTGGGTCGTGTTGCTCGACACCACCCCACACGCGCCCACCGCGCCCGCCTGTTCGGCTGCGAGTGTCAGCATCGCGCCCGCAATGGCCGCGGTCAGCCGCGTGACCGCCACCCCGGGCCTGCCGTGCCCAGAGGCTGTCTCGGCCACGGCGACAAGGCAGCCGGCATGGCGGCTCCATACAAGACGGTAGATGTTCTGGTTCATGGGGTGGCCTTGATCTTCGTGTTTGGGGGAAAGCACTCCACGCCGCCATGCCGGAGGCCGTGCGCCGGGCGCGCGCAGGCACGCACCGGCGGACGCTCGCCACGCTGACTGCTGGGGACGGAGAAAAGAAAGAGAAGGGAAGGGAAGGCACCACGCCGGCAAGGCGTGGGCGGTTTCAGCGCGCTAGGCCGCTGCGCACGGTCGCCCTCGGGGCGGGCCGTGTTGCTCGACGGTTACGAACGCGCAGGCTGGCTGAACAACCGCCAGAAGGGGGGTACTGCTGCGGCACGGCGTGCAACAAAGCGGATTCATACCCGATCGCCTCCTGATGAGGAACTTCACCCCTGAGAAAGGGGATTGACCCCTTGTTTGTTCAGCAACGATAGAGAGGACGCCCCCCGGTGTCGCCTAGGGAAAACACTTAACCCCAGGATGCCTTGTTGACGCGCTTTCGCCCCTCGTGACGCCGCGAAAGCTCGTCATGCAAGCTGCGATACTTCAGAATTCAGCCCCACTTTTGATCCGATTTCCCCCATGAAGACCTTCCAGTGCGTTGTTTGCGGTTTTGTGTATGACGAAGCCCAGGGCCGTCCCGAAGACGGCATCGCCCCCGGCACCCTGTGGGCCGACGTGCCCGACACCTGGGAGTGCCCTGACTGCGGCGTCGGCAAGAGCGACTTCGAAATGATCGAGATCTGAGCGAGGCAAGCACGATGTCTTCTGGCAATGCAGTGGTGGTGGTCGGCTCCGGCCTGGCCGGCTACAACGTGGCGCGCGAGTTGCGAAAGCTCGACGCCGAGGTGCCCCTGGTGGTGGTCAGCCGTGATGCGGCCGGCTTCTACTCCAAGCCCATGCTCTCCAACGCCCTGGCCAGCAAGAAGACGCCCGCCACGCTGGTGATGAAGGACGCCGCCAAGATGGCCGCCGAGATCAACGCCCGCATCGTCTCCAACACCGGCGTGCAGGCCATCGACACCGCCGCGCAGACCATCACCCTGGCCGATGGCGAGGTGCTGCCCTACCGTGACCTGGTGCTGGCCCTGGGCGCTGATCCGCTGCGCCTGCCCATCCAGGGCGATGCGGCCGACACCGTGCTGTCCGTCAACGACCTGGACGATTTCGCCCGCTTCGCCGAAGCCCTGGACACGGCCGCTGGCGGTCAGCCCGCCAAGCGCGTGGCCATCCTGGGCGCCGGCTTGATCGGTTGCGAGTTCGCCAACGACCTGCTGGCCCGCGAGATCCAGCCCACGGTGTTCGACCTGGCCGACCGCGCCCTGCCCCGCCTGCTGCCGCCCGAAGCCAGCGCCCGCCTGCAGGCCAAGCTGGAAGCCGGTGGCGCCACGTTCCGCTTCGGCGTGGGCGTGTCGGCCGTGAACCGTGGTGCTCAAGGACAAGGGGGCCTGGTGCTCACGCTCACCGACGGCAGCACCGTCGAAGCCGATCTGGTGCTGTCGGCCGTGGGCCTGCGCCCGCGCACGCACCTGGCCGCCGAGGCCGGCATCCTCACCGGCCAGGGCATCATGGTCGATCGCCAGTTGGCCACCAACCGCGCCCACGTGTACGCCCTGGGCGATTGCGCCGAGGTCGATGGCCACTGCCTGCCCTACGTGATGCCGCTGATGCAGCAGGCCCGCGCGCTGGCGGCCACGCTGTCCGGCAAGCCCACCCCCGTGGCCTACCCGGCCATGCCCGTGGTCGTCAAGACGCCCGCCTGGCCCACCGTGGTGTGCCCGCCCCCGGCCCGCGCCGAAGGCCAATGGCAGGTGGTCAGCAGCGACGAAGCCATCGAGGCCAGGTTCTTGTCCACGGCCAACCCCGAGCAACTGCTGGGCTTCGTGCTGCAGGGCAAGGCCGTGAGCCAGCGCCAGGCCCTGGCCGGGCTGGTGCCCTCGCTGCTGGGCTGATCTCCGTCGGGATTCGTCAAAACGAACGGCTTGGCGGCCGTCCGTTGCCAATCAGGCTCAGGGTGTTTGTACCCTGAGCCTGATTGCGTTAACCTTGAGCCCCTTTTTGAGCAGGGCCTCCATCAGGCGCGGCTGAAGCTGGCGCAACTTGGAGGACACGGCGGCGTTGGCGGCCAGCAAGGTCCAGCCCTCGTCGTCCAGCGGGCCGGCCTGCACATGCATCGCCAGGCCCGCCGGCAGCACCGGTCGGATCGCCTCCAGGCATTGCTGTGATGCGCGCAGGCGCTGCATCAGGCTGGCCAGCGACGCCGAGCGGTCCAGGGCGGTCGTGACCGCCGGCACGTCGGCCACGGCGGGCCGGAAGGTGCCAAGGCGGTTGGGCTGTCGCATCGGGAAGGTTTGCGCGAAAGGTTTGGACAACATGCAGATACTGATCACCGCCGGCCCCTCGTCACCCACGCGGGTGTACCAGTTCACCCCGCTGTCGCTGATGCTGGCGGCCGTGACCCTGATCGTACCGCTGATGGGCTTGTCGGTGGCGCTGTACCACGCCGTGGTGCTCAAGGCCGCGCAGGAGCAGTGGCCCATCATTTCGGACGCCGTGCGCTTCGTCGAGCGGCAGGAGCAGGCCCAGCGCGACCACTTCGTGCGCGAGAACCTGGACGCCATGGCCGTGAAGGTGGGCGATCTGCAGGCCCGCCTGATGCGCCTGGAGGCCGTGGGCGAGCGCGTGGCCGGCATGGCCGGCATGAAGGCGGATGAGCTCAAGAAGGTCGAGCCCACCCCGCCCGGCGCCGCCGGCAGCGGCCGTGGCGGCGCCCTGCCCGCCCTGCGCGAACCCACGCACGTCAGCGGCTTCGACGACATGAACCAATTGATGGAGCGCATGCAGAACCTCAGCGACCGCAACGCCGACGTCTTCACGCTGATCGAATCGCGCCTGTTCGAGAAGCGCCTGGAGGCGCTGATGATCCCCAGCAGCGCGCCGGTGGCCAACGTGGCCGTGGGCTCGGGCTTCGGCTTCCGCTCGGACCCCTTCACGGGCCGGCCCACGCTGCACACGGGCCTGGACTTCCCGACCGATGTGGGCACGTCCATCCTGGCCGCCGCTGGTGGCGTCGTGGCCTCGGCTGGCCCGCACCCGCAGTATGGCCTGCTGGTCGAGCTGGACCACGGCAACGGCCTGATCACCCGCTATGCGCACACCTCCAAGATGCTGGTGAAGCAGGGCGACCTGGTCCGCCGCGGCCAGAAGATCGCCGAGGTCGGCACCACCGGACGCTCCACCGGCCCGCACCTGCACTTCGAGGTGCTGGTCGAAGGCGTGCAGCAGGATCCGGCCAAGTTCCTGGCCGGCAAGGGCCAGGCGCCCATGGCCAACGTGGCGCAGGTCCGCCGCTGAGCCAAGCACCGCTGTTTCGATGCTGACCCGAAGCTGACACGGGCAGCGGTTAGCATACGCAGGCCATGTTGCGCGTCGCTCGCCGTCATCTGACGTCCTTCTGGCTGGGTTTGGGCCTGGCACTGTCCATGCTGCTGATGCAGCAGGCCGGACTGCGCCACAGCCTCGAACACGCGCTGGGTGGCGAAGACAAGCAGCTCGTCCACACCACGCTGTGCAAGGACTGCCTGCTCTACGCCGCGGCCAACGCGGTGCCGCACAGCGCGCCCACCTGGCAGCCGCCCGCGCACCAGACCGAACAGTTCGACAGCATCACGCCAATCTCGCGCGTGGTGCCCCTTGAAGTCGCCTACAGCCCCCGGGCCCCGCCCGTGACCACGGCTGTCCGGCAGCGCGCCCAGGCCTGAACAGGCCTGGCGGCGTCGCGCCGCGTTTTTTCATCACACGCACGAACACTGGCCAGACCCGCCAGGCGCCGCACGCACACCGTGTGGGCGCTGGCGTGGCCGTTCGTGCCGCGCGACCCCTTTTCAAGGCGACTTCATCCATGTCCCGCTTGTTTGTAAGCACACCCGTGGCCGCTGCGTGCGGCCTGTTCCTGGCCGCTTCCGCCGCCTTCACCACCCCCGCCCATGCCGCCGACGATGCCTCGCTGAAGCAGCTTCGCCAACAGATCGACGAGATGCGCCAGCAGTACGAGAGCCGCCTGCGTGATCTCGAAAAACGCCTGGGCGACGCCGAACAGCAGGCCCGCCAGGCGCGTGATCAGCAGGCACAGGCTGCGGCCACCGCCGCGCCGGCCTCTCAACCGGACGCCTACGCCAACAACACCCCCAGCGCGCCCGCCAGCAGCGCCGGTGGCGGCTTCAACCCCTCCGTGGCCGTGATCCTGTCGGGCACCTACGCCAACATCAAGCGCGACCCGGCCACTTGGAAGCTCAACGGCTTCGCCACCGGCGACGGCGAGATCGGCCCCGGCGAGAAGGGCTTCAACCTGGGCGAATCCGAGATCACCCTGGCCGCCAACATCGACCCCTGGTGGTACGGCGCGCTCACCGCGTCCTTCAACGCCGAGAACGAGGTCGAGGTCGAAGAGGCCTTCATCCAGACCACAGCCCTGTCCGATGGCGTGAAGATCAAGGCCGGCCGCTTCTTCTCGGCCATCGGCTACCTCAACGAGCAGCACGCCCACACCTGGGACTTCGTCGATGCGCCGCTGGCCTACCAGGCCTTCCTGGGCGGCCAGTTGGGGCAGGACGGCGTGCAGGCCAAGTGGCTGCTGCCCACCGACCAGTTCATCGAGGTGGGCGCCGAGCTGGGCCGCGGCGCCAACTACCCCGGCACCGACACGGGCCGCAACGGCGCGGGTGCCTCGGCCGTGTTCGCGCACATCGGTGGTGACGTGGGCGACAGCAACAGCTGGCGCGCCGGCCTGTCGCACCTGTGGACCAAGGCCACCGACCGCGCCTGGGACGACGACACCGTCGGCGCGGGCAGCTTCACCGGCAACAGCCGCCTGTGGGTGGTCGATGGCGTGTGGAAATGGGCACCCAACGGCAACGGCAAGGTCACCAACTTCAAGCTGCAGGGCGAGTACTTCCGCCGCGCCGAGAAGGGCGATGCCGTCTATGGACTCGATCCGGACGACAGCAGCGTGACCGGCACCTCCGCCGCCTACCGCTCTGCCCAGTCGGGCTGGTACCTGCAGGGCGTCTACCAGTTCATGCCGACTTGGCGCGTGGGCCTGCGCTACGACCAACTCGACACCGGCAGCGTGAAGTTCGACGGCGTGAACCTGGCGCCCGACTACAACCCGCGCCGCACCAGCGTGATGCTGGATTGGTCGCTCAGCGAGTTCAGCCGCTGGCGCCTGCAGCTCAACGACGACCGCACCCGCGACGGCCAGAGCGACCCGCAGATCTTCCTGCAGTACCAGATGAGCCTGGGCGCCCACGGCGCGCACAGCTACTGATCGCTGGCCTGCACGTCCAAACAAGGAATCACCATGAAGACCCGATTCACCACGATCCTGGCCGGCCTCGCGCTGGCCGCCACCCTGCCCGCCCACGCCGCGCTCAAGGTGTTCGCCTGCGAGCCCGAATGGGCCGCGCTGACCAAGGAGCTGGCCGGCGACCAGGCCACCCTCTACACGGCCACCAACGCCCTGCAGGACCCGCACCAGATCCAGGCCAAGCCCAGCCTGATCTCGGCCGTGCGCAACGCCGACCTGCTGGTGTGCACCGGCGCCGAGCTGGAGGTGGGCTGGCTGCCCGTGCTGCTGCGCCAATCCGGCAACGCCAAGGTGCAGCCCGGCCAGGCCGGCAACTTCGAGGCCGCCGGCTTCGTGCGCATGCTCGAAGTGCCCACCCGCCTGGACCGCGCCGATGGCGATGTGCACGCGCAGGGCAACCCGCACATCAACACCGCGCCCAGCACCTTCGCCGCCGTGGCCCCGGCCCTGGCCAAGCGCCTGGCCGAGCTGGACAGCGCCAACGCCGCCCACTACCAGCAGCGCCTGGCCGACTTCCAGACCCGCTGGACACAAGCGAGCCAGCGCTGGGCCCAGGCCGCCGCGCCGCTCAAGGGCACGCGCATCGTCGTGCAGCACAAGGGCTTCCCGTACCTGGAACAGTGGCTGGGCCTGGACGAGGTGACCACGCTCGAGCCCAAGCCCGGCGTCGAGCCCAGCAGCACCTACCTGTCGACCGTGCTGCAGCAGCTGCAGCAGCGCCCGGCCAAGCTGATCGTGCGCGCCGCCTACAACGACGGCCGCAGCTCGGAATGGCTGTCCGAACGCGCCAAGCTGCCCGTGGCCGTGCTGCCCTTCACCGTGGGTGGCAGCGACCGCGCCAAGGACCTGTTCGGCCTGTTCGACGACACCGTCGACAAGCTGCTCAAGGCCGCCAAGTAAGCCTGCTGCGAAGAAGAAAGTCGTTCCGCCATGAGTTCCCTCACCCTCCATCCCGTGGACTGGTCCATCGTCGGCCCGGCCCTGATCGCCGGCCTGCTGGTGCTCGCCACGCACGTGCCGCTCGGCCTGCAGGTGCTGCGCAAGGGCATCGTCTTCATCGACCTGGCCATCGCGCAGATCGCCGGCCTGGGGGTGATCGCGGCCGACAACCTGGGCTGGGAGCCGCAAGGCTGGGGGGTGCAGGGGGCCGCGGTGGCGGCCGCGCTGCTGGGCGCGGCCCTGCTGACCTGGACGGAGCGCCGCTGGCCCGACATCCAGGAAGCGCTGATCGGCACCCTGTTCGTGCTCGCCTCCTGCGGCGGCATCCTGCTGCTGGCGGGCAACCCGCATGGCGGCGAGCACCTCAAGGATCTGCTCGTGGGCCAGATCCTGTGGGTGACGCCAAGCCAGTTGGGCGCCATGGCGGGGCTGTCGGCCCTGGTGCTGGCCCTGTGGTTCGGCCTGGGCGCCGGGCGTCTGGGCCGCGCCGGCTTCTACGTGCTGTTCGCGCTGGCCGTGACGGCCTCCGTGCAACTGGTGGGCGTCTACCTGGTGTTCAGCAGCCTGATCATGCCGGCGCTGGCCGTGCGCCGCGCATCGCCACGATGGCAGTTGCCCCTGGCCTGGGGGCTGGGCGCCATCGCCTACGCACTGGGCCTGGCCCTGTCGGCCATGCTGGATTGGCCCTCTGGCGCCGTGGTGGTGCTGACGATGGCGGTGGTGGCCTGCGTGGTCGCGGCGCTGATCGGTCGGAGCGAGCATCCCACTGCTGTCCGGTAAACCGAGTCCACGCGCCTGATTTCATCGTCGGCACCTGGAAAAACAGGCCGAGGTGCCCCACCTGATCGAGGGCAGGGGGAACCCGCAGGCCGCTCCGTGCTCTGTTCATGGGGCGTCACCCCCGGGTGCTACACTTTTTAGCTTTGGTTCGATGGGGCAATGGCCTCCCGGGCCCCCTCAGCATCCTGGTCGTCCAGTCCTCACCGACTGCCGACCGCAGACCGCCTGTTGACCGATTGGATAGACCGCTCCATGTTGCCCAAGATTCTCACGACGATTTTCGGTAGCCGTAACGAACGCCTGCTCAAGGAGTACCGGCGCACGGTGGCCAAGATCAACGCGCTGGAGCCCAATTTCGAGCCCCTGACGGACGAGCAGCTGCGCGCCAAGACCGACGAATTCCGCGCCCGCCTGGCCAAGGGCGAAACGCTCGACGACCTGCTGCCCGAAGCCTTCGCCGTGGTGCGTGAAGGCTCCAAGCGCGTCTTCAAGATGCGCCACTTCGACGTGCAGCTGCTGGGCGGCATGGCCCTGCACAACGGCAAGATCGCCGAAATGCGCACCGGCGAAGGCAAGACGCTGACCGCCACCCTGCCCGTCTACCTCAATGCCCTGACCGGCAAGGGCGTGCACCTGGTCACCGTCAACGACTACCTGGCACGCCGCGACGCGGAGTGGATGGGCAAGCTCTACAACTTCCTGGGCCTGACCGTCGGCATCAACCTGCCGCAGATGCCCAAGGACCAGAAGCAGGCCGCCTACGCCGCCGACATCACTTACGGCACCAACAACGAGTACGGCTTCGACTACCTGCGCGACAACATGGTCTACGAGGTGCGCGACCGCGTGCAGCGTGGCCTGAACTACGCCATCGTCGACGAAGTGGACTCGATCCTGATCGACGAGGCCCGCACGCCGCTGATCATCTCCGGGCAGGCCGAAGACCACACCGAGCTGTACTTGGCCATCAACGCCATCGCGCCACGCCTGAAGAAGCAGATCGGCGAAGCCGACCCGCGCACCGGCGAAGGCGTGATCGAGGCGGGTGATTTCACCGCCGACGAGAAGACCCGCCAGATCACCCTGACCGACGACGGCCACGAGAACGCCGAGCGCCTGATGACCGAGGCCGGCCTGCTGCCCGAGGGCGCAAGCCTGTACGACGCGGCCAACATCACGCTGATCCACCACCTGTACGCCGCGCTGCGCGCCCACCACCTGTTCCACAAGGACCAGCACTACGTGGTGCAGCAGGGCGAGGTCGTCATCGTCGACGAATTCACCGGCCGACTGATGTCGGGCCGCCGCTGGTCCGATGGCCTGCACCAGGCCGTCGAAGCCAAGGAAGGCGTCGAGATCCAGGCCGAGAACCAGACCCTGGCCTCGATCACCTTCCAGAACTACTTCCGCATGTACGGCAAGCTTTCCGGCATGACCGGCACGGCCGACACCGAAGCCTACGAGTTCCAGGAGATCTACGGCCTGGAAACCATCGTGATCCCGCCCAACCGGATCATGCTGCGCAAGGACCAGCTCGATCTGGTCTACAAGACCGCGCAGGAAAAGTACAAGGCCATCGCCGAAGACATCAAGGACTGCTACGAGCGTGGCCAGCCCACCCTGGTCGGCACCACCAGCATCGAGAACTCCGAGCTGCTGGCCAACATGCTGAACCAGCTGAAGCTGCCGCACCAGGTGCTCAACGCCAAGCAGCACGCCCGCGAGGCCGACATCGTGGCCCAGGCCGGCCGCCCCGGCATGATCACCATCGCCACCAACATGGCGGGCCGCGGCACCGACATCGTGCTGGGCGGCAACATCGAGAAGGACATCCAGGCGGTCGAAGCCGATGAATCGCTGGACCACGCCGCCAAGGAAGCCAAGATCGCCGGCATGAAGGCCGAGCAGGCCGCGCTCAACGCCAAGGTCAAGGAGCTGGGCGGCCTGCGCATCATCGCCACCGAGCGCCACGAATCGCGCCGCATCGACAACCAGCTGCGTGGCCGCGCCGGCCGCCAGGGCGACCCGGGCTCCTCGCGCTTCTACCTGTCGCTGGACGATCCGCTGATGCGCATCTTCGCCGGCGACCGCGTGCGCGCCATCATGGACCGCCTGAAGATGCCAGAAGGCGAGGCCATCGAGGCCGGCATCGTGAGCCGCAGCATCGAAAGCGCACAACGCAAGGTCGAAGGCCACAACTTCGACATGCGCAAGCAGCTGCTGGAGTACGACGACGTCTCCAACGACCAGCGCAAGGTGATCTACCAGCAGCGCAACGAACTGCTCGAAACGCAGGACGTGGCCGAATCCATCGCCGCGCTGCGCGGTGGCGCCCTGACCGACGTGGTGCGCGCCTACGTGCCCGCCGAGAGCGTCGAAGAACAATGGGACCTGCCGGGCCTTGAGAAGAACCTCAAGGAAGAATGGCAGATCGAGGTCGATCTGGTGCAGTGGGTCAGCTCGGCCAGCGCCGCTGACGACAACGACGTGCTGGAGCGCGTGCTCAAGGCCGCCGAGGACACCTACGCCGCCAAGACGGCCACCGTGGGCAAGGAGCAATTCGGCTCCTTCGAGCGCATGGTGCTGCTGCAGTCCATCGACACGCACTGGCGCGAGCACCTGGCCGCGCTGGACTACCTGCGCCAGGGCATCCACCTGCGCGGCTACGCCCAGAAGAACCCCAAGCAGGAGTACAAGCGCGAAGCCTTCGAGCTGTTCGGCCAGTTGCTGACCACGGTGAAGATGGACGTGACCCGCTTGCTGCTGACGGTGCGCATCCAGAGCCAGGAAGAAGCCGCCCAGGCCGCGCAGGCCATCGAGGACCAGGGCGACGCGTTCTCCAACGTCACGTACACGCATCCCAACGAGGACGGCAGCGTGGCCACCGAGCAGGAAGGCCAGGCACTGGCGGCTGGCGACCTGCCCCGCGTGGGCCGCAACGACCCCTGCCCCTGCGGCAGCGGCCAGAAGTACAAGAACTGCCACGGCAAGCTGGCCTGAGCGTCTGGCGCGCTCCTCGCGTAAACCCTCAAGCCATGCCACCAAGCGAGAGCCCTTCGGGGCTCTCTTTTTTTGGCCGAGCCATCCTGCCCTGTCTGACTGGCGACATGCGCACGTCACTTGGCGCTACAACCGTGTCATCCATCGCACGGGGATTTCACGCCCCGCGCCGCGCCCTTAGATTCGGGGCAACGCCAACACGAGACGGCACCCCAAGGCGCCGCGAGACAGGAGACAAGAATGAGCCAGGCCACCGTTCTGCCCACCTCGGGTCGCCGCACGCTCTCAGACTGGTGCATCGGCTTACCCACCATCGCCATGCTCTTGCTGGTACTGGTGATCGGCACCGGCGAGATGATCCACGGCCAGCTGCTGCGCTTCGGCGAGACCTTCTTCGGCGACAAGAGCCAGCAGGTGCAGTACTTCATGCTGCGCGCCGAACCCGTCAAGCCCACGTGCGATGCCCACATGAACATCGACGCCGAGGTGAACCGGCGCATGGCCGCGCAACCCGCGGGCGGTGGCGATGCCATCGACAACCTGTTCGCCGACGAAGCGCTCGATGCCAACAAGCTGCGCCAATCCTTGAACGACACCTTGGCGCAGTGCCAGGAGAAGCACGCCTGGTACGAACGCGCCGCCTCGCACAACACCTGGGCCGTGAAGGCCTACCGCACCGTGGAGACCAGCTTCTTCGGCCTGTTCCGCTTCGGCAGCGAGAACCGGCCGATGATCCTGCTGCTGCTGATGGGCTTCACCATCCTGGCCACCACCGTGGGCTACCACCACATCAGCCTGGTGCCGCCACGCTACGGCCGCGACTACAAGGTGCAGGCGTGGACCATGCTGCTGGCCTCGGCCATCGCGCTGTACTCCGCCATCCGCTACTACCAGATCTCGCTGGATGCCGGCGTGCCCGTGGAAGAACCGATGATCCACTTCGCGTGGATGGTGCTCTTCGGCTCGCTGCTGATCGCCAGCGCCTGGCAGTGCGTGCGCCCTCACAAGCCTGAGGCAGGCATCGGCAACGGCACCTGGGGCCATGCGCTCAAGACGATCCCCCTGGCCGGTTTGATGACGATCAGCTCGGGCCACTACTTCTGGGAACAGGGCCACCCCTCCGGCCTGGCGATCTACATCAACGCGCTGATGGAGTTCCCCAATCTGCCGCTGCAACTGGCGCTGTTCATCTGGGGCGGCATGCTGTTCAAGCAGAGCCGCATGACCGACCTGTTCATGAACCTGCTGCGGCCCTGGAAGCTCTCGCCCGAGGCCCTGACCTACCTGATCCTGCTGGCCGCCGCCATTCCCACCGCGTACACGGGCGGCTCCGGGGCCTTCGTGATGGCGGCCGGCGCCATCATCTACCACGAGGTTCGGGCGGTTGGGGGATCCAGCCAGTTCGCGCTGGCGGCCACGGCCATGTCCGGCTCGCTCGGCGTGGTGCTGCGGCCCAGCCTGCTGGTGGTCGCCATCGTGGCCGTCAACAAGGAGGTGACGAGTGACGAGCTCTTCCACTGGGGCCTGTACGTTTTCTTCATGACGTCCACGCTGTTCTTCGCGGCCTCGCAACTGCGCCGCGAGAAGCACACCATCGACGTCGCCTCGCCGCGCGTGGCCCTGCCCGCCATGCTGCGCCAGGTGCCCGCGCTGCTGCCCTACATCGCCGTGGTGCTGGTGGTCGTGGCCTTCTACGACACGGTGCTGGACACGCCGCTCAACGAGATCTCGGCGCCCATCATCATGCCGGTCATCATGATCATGATCGTGGTGTTCGACAAGCTGCTGCTGGCGCGCGGCATCGGCCCCGATTCGCAGCAGCTGAGCTTCGCCATGCACCGCGAGCGCGGCATCGAATCGTCCATCCGCGCGGCCACGGTCGAGACGGTGGGCCATCTGGGCGGCTACCTGTTCCTGATCCTGCTGTCGCAGGCGGCGGGTGGCGTGGTCGAGCGCTCAGGCATCATCCACCTGGCGCCCGACGTGTTCAGCAGCGCCTGGACGGCCATGGCCTTCATGGCCACCGCGCTGGTGGTGCTGGGCATGTTCATGGAGCCGCTGGGCGCCATCTTCCTGGTGTCGGGCACGCTGGCCCCGCTGGCCTACAAGAGCGGCATCGACCCGGTGCACTTCTGGGTGATGGTGCTGGTGGCCTTCGAGCTGGGTTACCTGATGCCGCCCGTGGCGCTGAACCAGTTGCTGGCGCGCCAGGTGGTGGGCGAGGACCTGATCGATCAAGCAGACCGCGAGGTGGCCAACCAGTCCTTCTACCGCCGCTACGAGCGCTGGATCCTGCCTTGCGCGGTGATGACGCTGGGCCTGATACTGGTGTCCTTCGCGCCGCTGGCGATCAAGGAGTTCCCGGCGCTGAACACCTGGCTGCAAGGCTGGACGGCCCCGCCGCCTCGATGATTGACTGATACCGCCCCGCCCCACGATCCGCACGCACCATGTCGGCCGCCGACCACCCCAAGGACCTGACCCTGCTGGGCTCCATCCCCCGCACGGGTCGGTTCAACCTGCTGTGGAGCCTGTCGATCGCGCTGTTCCTGTGGGCCATCGAATGGGCCGGCCGCGACGAAGACCAGCGCTACGGCCTGATGGTGAACCTGGCCTATGCCATGTGCCTGGGCTACTGGTGCTGGACCATCGTCGGCATGGTGTGGCTGGCCGAGGCCCGCCGCCGCTGGCCGCAGCTGCCCGATGCCCGCGCCCGCTTCGAGCGCAGCGGCGTCTACGGCCTGGTGGGCTGGCCGGCCATCGCCTTCTGCGCGCTGTTCGGCATCCCCATCGCCTGCGTGTTCGGCGTGTTCCTGGCCCAGGCCATCCTGGCGTTTCCGTGGTGGCCCATGAAGATCGCGGCCGAGCGCCCGCCGTTTGCCGTGTCGCTGGTGCTGAGCTACAGCATCACCATCCTCACCTTCACCATCGACTACCTGCGCGTGCGCCTGGCCGCCAACGAGGTGCGCGCCGAAGCCGCCCAGCGCCAGGCCCTGCAAACCCAGTTGCGCCTGCTGCAGGCCCAGCTGGAGCCGCACATGATGTTCAACACGCTGGCCAACCTGCACGCGCTGATCGAATCCGACCCGGCCCGCGCGCAGGACATGCTGGCGCGCCTGATCACTTTTTTGCGCGCCACGCTCAGCGGCAGCCGCGCCACCACTCACCCGCTCAGCACCGAGTTCGCCCGCGTCGACGACTACCTGGCGCTGATGCAGGTGCGCATGGGCCCGCGCCTGCAGGTCACGCTCGACCTGCCGCCCGAACTGGCCAGCCACCCCGTGCCCACGCTGCTGCTGCAGCCGCTGGTGGAAAACGCCGTCAAGCACGGGCTGGAGCCCAACCCGCCCGGCGGCCACCTCAGCCTGCGCGCCCGCATCGAAGACGACGCGCTGGTGCTGCGCGTGATCGACACCGGCCGTGGCCTGCGGGCCGCCGAGGCCGCGCGCCAGGGCCCCGCCGGCTTCGGCCTGGCCTGCGTGCGCGACCGCGTGCTCTCGGCTTATGGCGAGGCCGCCAGCCTCAGCATGCAGGACAGCGCCGGGCACACCGGCACCGTCGTCACGCTGCGCCTGCCGCTCACGGCTCATGCCAGCCCCGTCGCCATGGCGGCCACAGCGCCCTCGATCACCGGTGCCGCCTCGCCCTTCGGCCCCAACGGGCTGCCCCAGGACGAGGCCAGCACGCCTGATGCGCCCACCGCCTCAGCGCACCTGGTGGCCGCCTCCCCTCCCATCGCCACCGCCCTGCACCCATGAACGCCACCGCCCTGATCGCGGAAGACGAACCCGTGCTCGCGCACGCCCTGAGCACCCAGCTCGGCCGCCTGTGGCCCGAACTGCGCCTGCTGCCTCTCGCCCAGGATGGCGACCAGGCCGTGGCCATCGCCGTGGCCGAGCAGCCCGACGTGCTCTTCCTGGACATCAAGATGCCCGGCCGCGACGGCCTGGACGCCGCCGAGGCCATCGCCGATGCCTGGCCCGAGCAGCGCCCCCTGCCGCTCACCGTGTTCGTGACCGCCTACGACGAATACGCCCTGGCCGCCTTCGAGCAGGCCGCCGTGGACTACGTGCTCAAGCCCGTGCAGGCCACCCGCCTGGCCGGCACCTGCGAGCGCCTGCAACAGCAGCTGCGCCTGCGCGCCTCCCACCAGGAGGATCCAGCCCAGCCCCCGCTGCAGACCCTGCGCCACGCGCCGCCACCGACCGCGGCCAACCAGCCGCCGCTCAGCATCATCCAGGTCTCCACCACGCAGGGCCTGGTCATGGTGCCGGTCGACGACGTGCTGTACTTCGAAGCCGCCGACAAGTACGTGCGCCTGATCACGCCCACCAGCGGCCAGGGCCCCGAGCTGCTGATTCGCACCCCGCTGCGCGAGCTGATGCCCCGCCTGGACACCGACCGTTTCTGGCAGGTGCACCGCAGCGCCGTGGTCAACGTGCGCGCCATCGAGCGCGTGAGCCGCGATGCCCGCGCCAATAACCGCCTGCGCGTGCACCTGCGCGGCCGCCCGGAAACGCTGGAGGTCAGCCGCATGTACGCCCACCTGTTCAAGGCCATGTAGACATTGGCCAGGGGCCACGCAGCGGTCATCCGCGTGCGGCACAATCCGGTGCTTCAAAGCGGTGTTTCACGCCGCGCCGAGACGCCAGAAAGCCACCCCATGCCAGTCAACCTGTCTGCCCCCCATCCCCAAGACCTGCACCCTGTGCCCGGCGTGCAAATCGGCGTCGCCATGGCTGGCGTGCGCAAGGCCAACCGCCGTGACCTGACCGTGGTGACCCTGGCCGAAGGCTCGGCCGTGGCTGGCGTGTTCACCAAGAACCGCTTCTGCGCCGCCCCCGTGCAGATCTGCCAGAAGCACCTGGCCGGCGGCACCGACATCCGCGCCCTGCTCGTCAACACCGGCAACGCCAACGCCGGCACCGGCGAAGACGGCCTGATCCGCGCGCAGACCACCTGCATCGCCCTGGCCCGCCACCTTGATATCGCGCCCGAGCAGGTGCTGCCCTTCTCCACCGGCGTGATCATGGAGACCCTGCCCATCGACCGCATCCAGGCCGGCCTGCCCGCCGCCCTGGCCGACCTGAAGGCCGACAACTGGGCCCTGGCCGCCGAAGGCATCATGACGACCGACACCCTGCCCAAGGCCGCTTCGCGCCAGGTCAAGGTGGGCAACGCCACCGTCACCGTCACCGGCATCAGCAAGGGCGCCGGCATGATCAAGCCGAATATGGCGACGATGCTGGGCTACGTCGCCACCGACGCCAGGATCGCGCCGGCGCTGCTGCAGGGCCTGGCCAAGGACGCGGCCGACGCCTCCTTCAACCGCATCACCATCGATGGCGACACCTCCACCAACGACTCGTTCGTGGTGATCGCCACCCGCCAGGCCGACCACGCCGAGATCACCAGCTGGGACAGCCCCGAAGGCCGCGCCGTGCGCGAGGCCGTGCTGGCCGTGTCCGTGCAGCTGGCCCAAGCCATCGTGCGTGACGGCGAAGGCGCCACCAAGTTCATCACCATCACCGTCGAAGGTGGCCGCGACGAGGCCGAATGCCGCCTGGCCGCCTACGCCATCGCCCACTCGCCGCTGGTCAAGACCGCCTTCTTCGCCAGCGACCCTAACTTGGGCCGCATCCTGGCCGCCGTGGGCTACGCCGGCATCGACGACCTCGATCAAGGCCTGATCGACCTGCACCTGGACGACGTGCACGTGGTGACCAAGGGCGGCCGCCGCCCCGAGTACCGCGAGGAAGACGGCCAGCGCGTGATGAAGCAAAGCGAGATCACCATCCGCGTCGGCCTGTCGCGCGGCACAGCCACCACCACGCTGTGGACCTGTGATCTGTCGCACGACTACGTGACGATCAACGCCGACTACCGCAGCTGAGCCGCGCGGGTCGGGGGGGGTCGAGTTCCCCCGGCTCACTTGAAACCCGCCCTGCCGGCCCGACATGGATCCATGAAGGCCAGCGCGGGGCGGCGATCCGTCCTACAATGGACCTACTTTTTCCCGGGGCCGACTTGGTTTCGACGTGGGTGCGGATGCGGGATAGTGCATGTCGAGCGCCAGTGAGCTCGTAAATCCATCTGGAAACAAACTAACTGCCAACGACGAATCGTTCGCACTCGCCGCTTAATACCGGTGAGCCTCGCAACAGCTGGCCTATGGGCTGGGCTTGAGTCGCAAGACAAGGGCCGCGAGGTTATTCACATAGGCTGGGCTTGAGCGGGGTCACTCCGCTCAGGTCGAGATCAAGTGACTGGTGGGCTCCGTAGCGTGCTGCTGCGCGACGGTGACCACGAGATCCAAATCAGCCAGCTAAACATGTAGATCTACCTGTTGATGGCTTGCGGACGGGGGTTCAATTCCCCCCGGCTCCACCATACACAAGCTTTGGGCAACACCCAAAGCGACAAAAGCCCTAAGTGAATCAATCACTTAGGGCTTTTTTTCGTTCACGCACGCCACATTCGCTGCAGCGCCCCGCCAGTCAGGGCACCCCTACCCAATTCGGGGGCCACCTCCGCGGGAGTTACAAGACAAGGCCGCCCACCTACGATTCAGTTCTACCCCCAGGAGCTGATCATGGCCAACACCCTCTACGCCGTTCCGATGCTGGATGCGCTCTCCAGCGCCCTGAGCCAAGCCTGGACACGCCTGGGCCAACGGCAATTCGAACCGCTGGCCCGATGGGAGCTCATGCATGTCGACCGCGACGGCGAACTCCAGCGGGCCACGGTCGATGTCCTGGAGCTCATGCCGCTGGAGCGCCTGATCCTGGTCAGGCGCGGCCCTGACGACGAGCCGCTGGTGATCAAGATCGGCCGCATCGTCGAGGCCAGGGATGTGCCGACCGGACGGAAGGTGATGCTGGAGCGGTGGCTGGCGCATGTCAGCTCTGGCGGCGCACGGGCCATTCACTGAGGGATCCGTCCATGACCCGCAGCGCACATCTTTTCCTCTGTCTGGCCTGGGCAGCCGCTTCGGCCACCGCCTACGGCGCGGAGCTGGTCAGCAAGACCGACATCGTCAAAGACAACGATGGCCGCCCTTCGACAGCCCAGGCAGTCTGCAAGTCACTGACCAATGAGGTTCGCCCGAACGTGGTCTCGGCGCGGCCGGATGGCGGCTCGGTGCTGTGCCGCATCGGCGATGGCAAGCCTGACGATGACAGCGAGCAGCACTCCGGCCTGGTCGAAAAGGGCTGCCCGCTCAACGCCAGGGAGGCAGGGGCCAGTCAATGCCAGTGTGATCCAGGCTTCAAGGCCGCCAATGGGCAGTGCATCAACGCCGCAAGCCACGATGAGGCGCCCCCGGCGATCGCCACGCCGACGCCTGAGATCATCGAGCGCGTGCGCCCGGAGGGCTCACTCACACAGATGGCCAACGAGGTCAAGGCGCTGGGGCAACAGCGCGGCGCGACGGTGGAGATCGTTCTGGCAAAGCTGCCGAACGGCCGCCAGATCCTGGTGGCAGGCATCAACTCGGGTTCTCGGGGGTGGACCAAAGCGCAACGAGCCCAGCTCGCGGCGTGGGGTGTCAACATCGCGCCCGATTCGATTCCGAAGGCGCAGCTGAACAAGGCCGATGGCGGCGCCCTTCATGCCGAAGAAAACATGGGCGCGTTCCTGCAGAAGATCGGCGCGCGTGGAGAGCGCTGGAGCAAAGCCGTCGTCGGCGAGACCAAGCCAGGCGGCAGTTCCTACGTCTGCAAGGGCTGCCAAGGCATCATTGCCTCTGTCGGGGGCCGTGTCGAAGAGCCTGCCCCCAAGGCGCCTGCGCCACCACTGGACAAGCCACTGCGGCCGCCGGGCAAGTGATGGCAGACTCCATTCGTCGAGCCCACCATGGATTCGCAGTCCCTGATCCACATCTACCAGCAGCACCATGGCTGGCTGCAGCGGCGGCTGGGGCATGCGGGTGATGCAGCGGACTTCGCGCACGACACCTACCTTCGCGTGATCGAGTCGCGCACGGCACTGGCAGACATCCGCGAGCCGCGCGCCTTCCTGACCACGGTGGCGCAGCGCGTCATGGTCAAGGCCGCATCTCGCTGTCCGTGACGGCCGTGACGGCCGTGCCGGAGCCCAGCACGCTGGCCCCGATGCTGGCGGGGCTAACCGGCATGACCCTGATGCCCCGCAAGCGCAAGGCCCCGTAGTCGACACGCCTGGCCTGCCGGGGCCAGCGCTGAAATGACGCCAAGTGATTGATTCACTTGGCGTTTTTCATTCCAGCATGTTTCTTTACACGCTCCTCCCAGGCCGCGCAAGTCCGATTTCCCACCGTCATATGTGATAATGATTCTTATTTTCGCTTCCTTTCGTGTGCGGATCCCGTGCGCTGCTGTCTCGCCGTGGCCATGGAAGCGGTGGCCAGGCTTTCATCTTCAGAGGTACTGATGAACAAGAACAATGTGTCCTTCCAAGGGCACTTCCCGATCAAGCAACTCAGCCTGTGCGTGGCCCTTGCCATGCACGGCCTGGCCATGGCGCAGGCACAGCAAGACACCGCCAGCGAAGGCCTGCCCGAAATCAAGGTGCGCGCCCAGGCGCAACGCGAGACCACGGAAGGCACCGGTTCGTACAAGACGACGGGCAAGAGCACCACGGCCACCCCGCTTGGCCTGACGGTGCGCGAGACCCCGCAGACCGTCACCGTGATCACCCGCCAGCGCATCGAGGATCAGGGCCTGCGAAGCATCACCGACGTGCTCAACAACACGCCCGGCATCACGGTTCAGCAGTACGAGACCAACCGCGGTCAGTTCACCGCGCGCGGCTTTGACATCAACACGCTGATGATCGATGGCGTGCCCACCACCTGGGATCAATCCTGGAGTTCGGGCGAGACATTCACCAGCATGGCCATCTACGACCGCGTGGAGGTGGTGCATGGTGCCACCGGCCTGACCACGGGCGCAGGCAGCCCCGGCGCCGCGATCAACATGATTCGCAAGCGTGCCAACGCCACGGAGCTGTCGGGCTCCGCCGAAGTGAGCATCGGCAGCTGGAACCAGCGCCGTGCCATGGCCGATGTGGGTACCGCCTTGAATGAAGCCAAGACCTTGCGCGCACGTGTCGCTGCCGAGTACGACGATCACGGCAGCTGGGTCGATGGCCTGAGCTACAAGAACCAGACCGTCTTCGCCGCGCTGGAAGCCGACCTGAGCCCGGAGACCCTGCTGTCGGCCGGCATCAGCTACCAGGACAACAAGTCCAAAGGCGCCATGTGGGGCGGCCTGCCCGTGTGGTTCACCGATGGCGGCCGCACCAACTGGGATCGCTCCAAGACCACCGCCGCCGACTGGACGCGCTCGGACAACATCTACGAAAACCACTTCGCTTCGCTGGAGCACACCTTCGCCAATGGCTGGAAAGTGAAGGGTTCGTACAACCACGGTGACCGGTACGCCAACTCCAAGCTGATCTACATCTACGACAGCCCGGACCGCACCACCGGCACGGGCCTCAAGCCCTGGCCTGGCGCCTTCAAGGTCAAGACCAAGCAGGAAGACATCGCCGTGCAGGCCAATGGCCCCTTCCAGCTGCTGGGCCGCACCCACGAACTGGCCTTGGGCTACACCAAGTCCACGAAGGACCGCGACACCGAAGCCCGCTCGTATTCGAACGTGGCTACCCCGGGCAACTTCAACATCTGGGACGGTTCCTACGCCGAGCCGACGTGGGGCGCCTTCGCCCCCAACTCGACCCTGTCCAACACGCAGGAAGCGGTGTACGGCGCGGCGCGCTTCAGCCTGGCCGACCCGCTCAAGCTGATCGTGGGCGCCCGCCTGACCAACTTCGAGCAGACGGCCAGCGACGCCCCCGGCGGCCTGAAGCTGAATGTCGAAGGCAAGGTCACACCCTACGCCGGCCTGATCTACGACATCAACAAGAACTACTCGGTGTACGCCAGCTACACGGACATCTTCGAGCCGCAGACCAAGCGCAGTATCGACAAGAAGTTCATTGATCCCGTGGTGGGC
This sequence comes from Candidatus Aquabacterium excrementipullorum, assembly GCA_019112875.1. Lineage (GTDB taxonomy): Bacteria > Pseudomonadota > Gammaproteobacteria > Burkholderiales > Burkholderiaceae_C > Aquabacterium > Aquabacterium excrementipullorum. The sequence goes on along the minus strand of DXIO01000081.1, from coordinate 24,365 downwards.
AAGAGCACCGAAATCGGCGCCAAGGGCGACTTCCTTGATGGCCGCCTGAGCGCCTCCTTCGCCGTGTTCCGCACCAAGGAGAACAACCTGGCGCAAGCGACTGATCAATACGCTGACACGGACACGTTCGAGACCGCCTACCGCGCGACCGATGCCACCAGCCGTGGCTTCGAGTTCGAGGTGAACGGCGAACTGGCCCGTGGCTGGAACGCCAGCGTGGGCTACACCCAGTTCAAGCTCACGGATGCCGACGGCAAGGACGTGAACAGCATCTACCCCCGCAAGGTGCTGCGCCTGTTCAGCAGCTACAAGCTGGCCGGCCCGCTGCAGGGCCTGACCCTGGGCGGCGGCGTGAACTGGCAGGGCGCGCTCTACACCTATGCAGCCAGTCCCACCAGCCTTGCGGGCACGACCGAGAAGATCGAACAAGGCTCGTACGCGCTGGTCAACCTGATGGCGAAGTACGAGATCACCAAGCAGCTGACGGCGCAGCTCAACGTCAACAACGTGTTCGACAAGACCTACTTCACGGTGTTCGACGCCTTTGGCCAGATCACCTACGGTGCGCCCCGCAACGCCGTGCTGACACTGAACTACAAGTTCTGACCCCTTCCCCATCGGGCCTCGTTGCCCGATGTGGACACAAGGCCACTCACCCGCCAGGTGGGTGGCCTTTTTCATCTTCACATCCCTTTGCACACAATATATAATTGAGAATCAATATCATTATCTTTTGCGGACATCGTCTCTGAGTGGGGGCACCTGATCACAGGTGGAGTCGTTGACCTCGGGCAAAGCCGGCCACTGCCGGCCTCGCGCCGCCATCACACACCACCAGTACCTCATCCATGTTGTCCCACCGTGCCCCCCGAGGCCCTGTTTCCCGCTCCGCGTTCCGCGTTCGCCCTCTGGTCCACGCCGCACTGCTGTGCAGTGCACCCGTGCTGTTCGCCACTTTGAACGCCCACGCTCAGACTGCCGCCAGCACCGATGACAGCGCGCTGCCCAACATCACGGTGAAGGCCGAACGCAACGAAAGCGCCACCACCGAGCAGAGCCGCTCTTTCGCGGCGAAGAAGGTCACGGTCGGCAAGGCCGCCCAGGAGTTGCGCGACATCCCCCAAGCCGTCACGGTGGTGACGCGTGAGCTGCTCGACCAAAGGCTGCTGCTCGACCTGACCGACGTGCTGCAGAACACCACGGGGGTCACCGTGGACTACACCGACAGCGAGCGCGTGACGTACTGGTCGCGTGGCTACCAGATCGACGCGATGCAGATCGACGGCCTGACGATCAACCAGTTCGGCTCGATCTTCGTGCAGCCCGACACCGCCGTGCTGGACCGTGTCGAAGTGCTGCGCGGTGCCACCGGCATGCTGCGCGGCTCGGGCAACCCGTCGGCCACGGTGAACATGGTGCGCAAGCGCCCCACCGCCGAGTTCCAGGCCTCCGCCGAACTGACGCGGGGTTCCTGGGACCGCTACCGCGCCGTGGGCGACATCTCGGGCGCGCTGAACCAGGCGGGCACCGTGCGTGGCCGCCTCGTGGCCGTGTCCGACAAGAAGGCGTTCTTCCAGAAGGCGCGCCAGGAAAACCGCCAGGTGTTCTACGGCGTGCTGGAGGCCGATCTCACCGCGCAGACCAAGCTCACGGCCAGCCTGCAGCACACCGACCTGAATGCCACCGGCGCATGGGGCAACCTGCCCGCCAACTTCGATGGCTCGACACTGAACCTCCCGCGCGACACCTACCTGGGCTCGGATTGGAACAAGTGGAACCGCTACAACCAGCAGGCCTTCGTCGAGCTGGAGCAGCGTCTGGGCAATGAGTGGAACGTCAAGCTCAGCTCGGCGTACACCAAGATGCGCATGAAGGACTTCACGCAGAGCTACTTCACGCGCGCCAGCACCACCAATCCCTACCTGTTCAGCGTGACCACGGCGAGCTACGCGGGCGATGCCATCGACCAGCGTGCCACCAACCTGACCGCCAACGGCCCCTTCAGGCTGTTCGGCCGCAAGCACGAACTGGTGGTCGGCGCCGAGAGCGTGATCTCCAAGAACGTGGGCACGGTGGGTGTGGGCAGCCAAAACGCGCAGACCATCGACATCCGCAACTGGAACCCCTACACCAGCTACCCCGAGGTGAGCCTGACCCTGCCCACCACCACCGGCGCGCCCACCTACATCCGTCAGCAGGGGGCCTATGCCACCACGCGCCTGTCGATCACCGACCCGCTGAACCTGCTGTTCGGCGCGCGCATGAGCTGGTGGGAAACCGAGTTGCCGCGCTCCCCTTTGAGCAACTACAGCGTGGACCGTGAGATCACGCCGTACGTGGGCGTGACCTACGACGTCACCAAGGAGATCAGTGCCTACGCCAGCTTCACCAAGATCTTCACACCGCAAAACTACATGAACGCGAACCGGGAAGTCATCGCGCCGATCCGCGGCAATGACGTGGCCGCCGGTTTAAAGGGCGCGTTCTTTGATGGCAAGCTCAATGCATCCTTGGCCTTGTTCCGCATCGAAAACATCGGCAAGGCCACGGCCGACACCAGCACGACGAACCCCTGCGTGGACAGCGAAGGCAAGCCCATCTATCCCGCCAGCTATTGCTACATGGCTGACGGCAAGACACGCAGCCAGGGTTTCGAGGCCGAGTTGAGCGGAGAGGTGCTGCCGGGCTGGCAGGTGATGGGGGGCTACACGAACACGCGCACCCAATATGTCAAGGATTCGTCCGCAAGCAACGTGGGCCAACCTTTGCGCAGCAACGACCCGCGCCATGTGGTCAAGCTGTTCAGCAGCTACCGCCTGAATGGCGCGCTGCAAGGCCTCACCGTGGGCGGCGGCGCCCAGATCCAGAGCGGCTCGTACGTGACCACCACCGGCCTGACGGCCCGCCAGGGCGGCTACGGCGTCTACAACGCCATGCTGAACTACCGCCTCAACAAGACCTACTCGGTGCAGTTCAATGCCAACAACGTGTTCGACAAGGTGTACTACAAGAAGTACGCTCCCACCGGCATCGGCAACTACTATGGCGACCCGCGCAATGTGCTGCTGACGCTGCGCGCGGCCTTCTGAGCAAGCGTCCGCGCCACAGGCACGACCCGCCCACCGGGCGGGTTTTTTTCATGGCCCGGGCCGTGGTGCATTGGCAAGCTGCGCTTGATGCTGGTTCAAGCCTTTGCCCGCTAGTCGCTTGACGACCTGCCGCGTAGAGTCGGCGCTGTTCGCAAAGGAGCAGATCATGAACAAGCGTCAACTCGGCCGCAGCGGCCTGGAAGTATCGGCCCTGGGCCTGGGCTGCATGGGCCTGAACTTCGGCTATGGCACGACCGTGCCCAAGGACGAAGGCATCGCGCTGATCCGCCATGCCGTCGAGCAAGGCGTCACCTTCTTCGACACGGCCGAGGTCTACGGCCCCTTCACCAATGAGGCGGTGGTCGGCGAGGCGCTGCGGCCGGTGCGCGATCAGGTCGTGATCGCCACCAAGTTTGGTTTTCGCATCGATCCAGACAAGGCCGGCTGGGCCGGGCTGGACAGCCGCCCCGAGCACATCAAGGCCGTGGCCGATGCGTCATTGAAGCGGCTGGGCGTGGACGTGATCGACCTGTTCTACCAGCATCGGGTTGATCCCGCTGTGCCCATCGAGGACGTGGCCGGCGCGGTGAAAGACCTGATCCAGGCCGGCAAGGTGCGGCACTTCGGTCTGTGCGAAGCCTCGGCGCAGACGATCCGCCGTGCGCACGCGGTGCAGCCGCTGGCCGCCCTGCAGAGCGAGTACTCGCTGTGGACGCGCGGCCCGGAGGCCGAGGTGCTGCCGGTGCTGGAAGAGCTGGGCATCGGCCTGGTGCCCTACAGCCCGCTGGGCCGGGGCTTCCTGACCGGCAAGATCGATGCGTCGGCCACCTTCACGCCAGGCGACATCCGCGCGACCATCCCGCGCTTCACAGCCGAGGCGCGCGAGGCGAACCAGGTGCTGGTCGATCTGCTGCGCCGCATCGGCGAAGGGCATGGCGCCACGCCCGCCCAGGTGGCCCTGGCCTGGCTGCTGTCGCGCAAGCCGTGGATCGTGCCGATCCCTGGCACGACCAAGTCGCATCGGCTGGACGAGAACGTCGGTGCCGCCAGCCTGGCGCTGAGCGCCCAGGATCTGGCGCGGATCGAAGAAGCCGCCAGCCGGATCGCGGTGCAGGGGGCGCGCTACCCCGAGCAGCTGGAGAAGCTCACGGGCCTGTGAGCGCCGTGGCCTCTGGGATCACAGTTCGGCCGACACGGTGGGCGACCAGACATCTTCGTCGCCATCGTGATCGCCCGAGTGCGTGGCCATCCAGTTGGCCAGTTGTTCCAGCGGCATGGGCCTGGCGTACAGGTAGCCCTGGATCATCTGGCAGCCGGCGCGGCGCAGCCAGTCGGCCTGCTGCTGCGTTTCCACGCCCTCGGCCACGCTCTTGACGCCCAGTCGCTTGGCCAGCGACAGCATCATGTCGACGAGCACGGGGTCATGCCCCGGCTCGCCCAGGCCGTCCATGAAGGAGCGGTCGATCTTGAGCTTGTCGACCTTCATGCGCTGCAGGCGGCTGAGCGATGAATAGCCGGTGCCGAAGTCGTCGATGGCGATGCGAAAGCCCCGGGCGGACAAGTGGTCCAGCACCGAGCTCTCGGCGCCATTGACTTCCATCACCGCGCCTTCGGTCACTTCCAGCTCCATGTCGGCGGGGCCCAGGCCGTTCTGGCGCAAAGCACCAGTGAGGCCGGCGACGAGTTGCGGATCGGCCAGTTGGCGGGGCGAGACGTTCACGCTCACATAGGGCAAGGCCACGCCTTGCGCGCGCAAGGCGACCAGGTCGCGGCAGGCGATCTCGATCACGGCCATGCCCAGGGGCAGGATCAGGCCGGTTTCTTCGGCCACGGAGATGAACTCGTCGGGCCGGATCACGCCGAAGCGCGGATGCCGCCAGCGCACCAGGGCCTCAACGCCCCGCACGCCGCCGTCCATGCCCACCTGGGGCTGGTATTCCAGGAAGAGCTGGCCCTGCATGATCGCCGGGCGCAGTTCGGACTGGATGAACTGGCGCCGGCGCGCGCGCGAGCCCAGCAGGTCATCGAACAGCACCAGCTTGCCATGGCCCAGGCGCTTGGCCTCGTCCATGGCCACGTCGGCGCGGCGCAGGGCTTCCTCGGCGGTGTGCACCTCGGCATCGAGCACCACGGCGCCGATGCTCACGCCCAGCTGGGCCGACATCTGCTCGGCCTCGAAGGGGGCGACCAGGCTTTCCGTCAAGGCATCGACAGCGGCGGCCACGGCCAGGGGCTCGCTCACGTCCGGCAGGATCACGGCGAATTCGTCGCCGCCCAGGCGGCCCAGGCTGGTGCGGGCATCCTGCAGGGCCTGGCCGAAGCGGCGGGTGACCTCGCGCAGCACCAGGTCGCCCATGTGGTGACCGTGCGTGTCGTTGAGGTGCTTGAAGCCGTCCAGGTCCATGTAGAGCAAGGTGGCGGGGCCGCGTTCGGCCTTGGGCCGGGCGAGGTGCTCGGCCAGCACGGTGTCAAAGGCCGCGCGGTTGAGCAGGCCGGTCAGCGCATCGTGGCGGGCCGCATGGCGCAGCTGATCCTCACGGCGCAGCACCTGCTGGCGCAGGCGTTGCTCCGCGCTGAACCAGGTGCCCAGGCCCAGCAGGGCCACCACGCTCACCACCAGCAGGTCACGCAGGGTGGCGTGGTAGGCGGGCATGAGGGAGTGGCGCACCTGTACATAGGACAAGGCCGACCCGCGCGGGAAGGACTGAACGCACACCGAATCCCAGAGCTCTCCGGCGGAACACAGCGGCGCTTTCGCCTGCCGGTAGTCGGCCGTGCACCGGCCGCCGGAACAGTAGCTGGATGACACCACCTCGCTGAAGCGGCTGGAGGCGCTGCTCAACCACGGAGACACATTGGTGTTGCTCATCGCGTTCGAGAGTTCGACCACCGTCATGATGGATTCGGCCTCGCTCAACGCGGTGCGGTGGGCATTCTGCATCTCGAAATACAGGCGCTGCCAGGCCAGCAGCAGCGTGGCCACGATCACGGCGAGGGTGAACGGCAACCATGCGAGGCGTCGCCGCGTTGCCTTGATCTGCCCTGAAACCTGCTGTTCGCTCACGCCTGTGTCCCTGTAGGCCAACGGACGCTGCCATCGGATGGGCCACGTCCACCTGAAGTTATCGGCCGCTGGCGCCCAAAAAGAAGGGTAGGCATTGAGGTCAAGGGGTGATTTAAGGCACACCAATTGCCCGCAACGGCGTCATACCGCATCACCGGAGACACAGCATGGCCAGAAGCAGCATCCTGGGCAGTTCACCTGCGCCCCTTCACGCCACAGGTCGGGATGCCGGCCTGCTCGGTCCCAGCGACAGTTCGGACAGCGGCGCCGACATCCAGGGCCGCCTGCACCTCGAGACCGATGACGATGTCGACAGCAGGGCGGCATCGATTTCAGGGGCGGGCAACACCGACCGGCAGGCCGACAGCGACATGGCCGGCACCGGTGAGCGCGGTCCGGCCGTACCCGAGCAATGGCACGAAGGCGGCGATATCGCGCCTGACCGGGTGGTGTTGTCCGCCAGCGAGGCGCTCGACAGCACGCCGGAACTCGTCTCTCTGGATGACCCCGAAGCCGTGGACCTCGAGAACCTGGTCGCCGACGAAGAGGATTCAGAAGAAGAGCAGCCGGAAGATCCGCCGCTCGCCTCGCCTGCCGCGCGCGCGCAGCAAGCCGGCCTGTGAAAGGCCGGCCTGAAGAAGCGCTGTGCGATCAGCCCACCGCGTGGGCCGCTTCGCTGATCGGGTTCAGCGGCATGTCCGGGCGAGCGACGTCGTGCACGGCGTCCTGCATCCACTCCTGACCATCCTGCACCGCTTGCGTGGCATCGCCCACCGCTCGCGACAGTTGCGACAGGCTTTCGCTGGCCTGGGCGTTGAACTCCTCCATGCCGCGCTGAAGATTGTCGGCCGCCTGGGCGGTCTGCGATTCGAGCAGTTGGCCGGCACTGCGCTGCAGTTCGGTGGCTACTTCGCTGGCGCGCTGGGCGGCGTCCAGCACCTGCCCGGCACCGGCCGACAGAATCTGGCGGGTCTGGTCCGTGGCCAGGTCGAAAAGTGGCGACCAGTCCGGTACGCCGAAGGCCGCGGCCGTGTTGGCCTGAGCCTGCACGAACACGCGCGCCGTCGACACGTTGATGTCGTACAGCTGTTCGGCGCCGCGCAGGGCCAGTTCCGTGGCCAGCAGGGGATTGAAGCCGCCGGAAGCGGTCTGAAGCTTGAGATCGGTCTGGTACATGGTGAGACTCCTGTGAACAAGGAAAGGTGGAAAGCGGTGCCCGTGTGGGCAGACGCCATCTCTGGGCAAACGGAATGCCCGACGGCGGCAAAGGAAAGCGCAACCCGATAGACTGGCCTGACCCGGACGCCCCTCCGGGTGAACCATGGCCACAGCGATGGCTTGCGCCTTGAAGAAAAGACGCGAGGGACATGCAGATGAATCCACAACAATCAACGCCGCGCGGAGAGGACCCGACGGCCTGGCCCCCAGGCCGCGGCGAAGTGGCGCGGCTGATCCGCGAGAAGGATTGGTCGACGACCGAACTCGGGCCGCTGTCCAGCTGGTCGGACACGCTGCGCACGCTGGTGTCCAACGTGCTGGACAACCGCTTCGAAATGATCCTGCTGTGGGGCCCCAACCTGGTCCAGATCTACAACGATGCCTACGCGTGCCTGATGCGCGACAAGCACCCGACCTACCTGGGGCGGCCCACCCAGGAATGCTGGCCCGAGGTCTGGCACTTCAACGAACCGATCTACCGGCGGGTGATGGCCACCGGCGAAAGCGTCTTCCTGGAAGACCAGCCTTACCTGCTGCAGCTCGAAGGCGGCGAGCGCCAACTCAGCCTGACCATCTGCTACGGCCCCGTGCGCGGCCCGCAGGGCGAGATCCTGGGCGTGATGGTCACCTTGATGGACGTGACGCGGCGCATGCAGGCGGAAGCCGCACTGGCCGACGACCTGAGCGCGATGACGCAGCTGCACGAACTGGTGTCGCGGCTGGTGCATTGCCAGGACCTGGACAGCGCACTGCACGAGGTGCTGGACGCCTCGCTCTCGCTGATGGACGCGGACAAGGGCCATGTGCAGCTGTTCGATGCCGAGCACCACACGCTGCGCATCGCCGCGCAACGGGGCTTCGACGAAGGCTTCCTGCGCTCGTTCGCCAAGGTGGACAGCCAGGACGACGACGCCTGTGCGCGTGCGCTGCGCCTGCGCCGCCGCGTGCTGGTCACCGATGTGACGAAGGACGCCGCCTACCAGCCGCACCTGGCGTCAGCCGCCGCTGCCGGCTACCAAGCCGTGCAGAGCACGCCGCTGCTGGGCCACAACGGCACGCCCATGGGCATGCTGTCCACCCACTGGCGCCAGCCCACGCAGCCCTCGGGGCGCGCGCTGCGCATCCTCGATCTGTACGCGCGCCAGGCGGCGGAGTTCATCGAACGCTCGCGCATCGAGCACCGTCTGCGGCAGACCGCTGACGAGCTCCGCCACGCCAGCCGCGCCAAGGACGAGTTCATCGCCATGCTGGGCCACGAGCTGCGCAACCCGCTCTCGCCCATCCAGATCGCACTGCACCTGATGGAAATGCGCGGCGAGACCGGCTCTGAACGCGAACGCGCCATCATCAGCCGGCAGGTGCAACACATGGCCCGCCTGGTCGATGACCTGCTCGATGTGGCGCGCATCATCCGGGGCCATGTGGCCCTGCAGCCGCAGCACACCGAGCTGTGCTCCGTGGTGGCCAAGGCGGTCGAGACAGCCTCCCCGCTGATCGAGCAGAAGCGGCATGCGCTCTCGGTCGAGGTGCCGACCACCGGGCTGCCCTTGATGGCCGACCCCGTGCGCCTGGCCCAGGCCATCTCCAACCTGCTCATCAACGCCGCGCGCTACACACCGCCCGATGGCCACATCCGCGTCACGGTGACGCAAGCGGCGCAAGGCGAGGTGACGCTGTCGGTGTCCGATGATGGCGTCGGCATCGGCCCGGATGAGTTGAAGCGCGTGTTCGACATGTTCGCGCAAGGCCGCCAGGGCCTGGACCGTTCGAAGGGCGGACTGGGCCTGGGCCTCACCATCGCGCGCACCATGGCCACCATGCACGGCGGCACGCTGACGGCGCACAGCGAAGGGCCGAACCGCGGCAGCCGTTTCGACCTCACGCTGCCCTTGCTGCACGACGGCAGTCACACCACCAACGGGCTGGGCCATGGCACGACGGGCGTTCCGCGCGGTGTCGGGCAGACCGTGCTGGTGGTCGACGACAATGAAGACGCCGCGCACATGCTGTCAGACCTGCTGCACACGTGGGGCTACACGACGCTGGTGGTGCACGATGGCCCCACGGCCCTGAACCTGCTGTCCACACGCCGTGTGGACCTGGCCCTGCTGGACATCGGCCTGCCGGTGATGGACGGCTATGAACTGGCCCAGGCCATCCACCGCCTGCCAGACCAAGGCGACACACCGTTGGTGGCGCTGACCGGCTATGGGCAGGACAAGGACCGCCAGCGCTCACGAGAGAGCGGCTTCCGGGAGCATCTGGTCAAGCCCGTGGACATCGACCGCCTGAGCCATGTGCTGGAGACGATCGGCCAGGCCGTGAGCTGAGCACCGTCCCGCTTCGCGGCGGGAACACGTCTTGCCGAAGGGCCGCACCGTCACATGAAGGAGCCCTTCGATGCAGGAGACCTTGGATCTGATGCAGTGGCCGGCAATGGCCGTCACCTTGATGGCCGCCTGGCTGGTGGCCTCTCGCGCCAGGCAGCGGCGCAACTGGGGCTTCTGGGTCTACCTGCTGAGCAATGTGCTGTGGGTGATATGGGGCTGGAGCACGCAGGCCTATGCGCTGATCGCCTTGCAGATCGGGTTGGCGGCGATGAACATCCGGGGCGCCCGCAAGACCGGCACGTGATCGGCCGCGACAGCGCGACGAAGGTATCGGCGCCTCAAATCAAGGCTTGACGCAAGCGCGAGATGTGCTCGATGGCCATGCCCGGCTGCAGCAACTGCACCTCGCCCGCCACCAGGCTGGCCACCGGCACGCCATCTTCGAACACCAGGCGGGCACCGGCCTGGCGCGGCACCTTGGTGCCGGGCAGCAAGGTGCCGGCCAGGTTCAGCGGGTCGAGTGCGGAGATGCGCACCAGCGTGCCATCGCGCGGGCGGCGGCGCACCGAGCGCATCAGGCCGACGGCCTCTGGCAGCGCGAACTGCTCGCCGCTGAGACCGGCCACGAAACGGCCGCCCCGGATCTCGCCACGTGCCTCCAGCCGCTGGTAGACGCGCAGCAGTTCACGCCACGGCGGCAGCCAGCCAGGCTCGCGCTCCAGCAGGTGCCAGCAGACCATGCCGTAGCGGCGCAGCAGCACGCGCGCCACGTGCTCGACGGCTTCCGGGTCCAGCGGCCAGGTGGTGCTCTTGTTGGTGGACGCGGGCGTGGTGCCGGCACGCAGCACTGGCCGGCGGACCAGGGCCCACCGGCCGGCATCCTCCAGGCCGAAGACAGCGGTGCGGCGGCCACGCCGCCCCCCATGGGCCGAAGGCCGCTTCGACGAGGGCAGCAGCAAGGCGCGCAGACCGGTGAAGCTGTCGCAATGCGCGCGGCCCCGCGCGACGAGTTCGGTGAGCGCATCCTCCAGTTCGGTGGGCAGCAGGTGCGCGTGCATGGCCAGCTCGTCGAAGAAGGAGGCGCCATCGGCCTCCAGCTGCGCGGCCACGCGGCGGGCCTTGGGCGAGAGCAAGGCCTCGTCGTCTTCGGCACGCTGGGGTGGCAGGCCGCGCCACAGGCTCAGCACGCGGCGGGGCAACAGCACGATGGGCGTGGTGCGCAAGGTGGTGGCGACCGCACCACCGCCCTCGCCTGCCGTGCTCGACACGCTGGCGGTGTGGCCTCGCAGGCGCGTCCAGGCCACCTTGCCGCCGGTGCACAGCTGGTCCAGCCAGGCAGGGCTGTAGTCGGCCAGACGCGCGGGCAGCAGCTCCGCTTCCCAAGCGCCAGCGGGCACCTCGTAGCCTTCGAGCAGCTCGATGATGGCGGACAGGGCTTCATCACCCTGCATGCGGGTGTCGTCGGCCACGCGCTGCCATTCGAACAGGAAGCGCATGAAATCGCGCGGCTCGACGGGCTCGATCTCGCGGCGCAGGCGCGCGATGGTGTAGCGGTGGATGCGGGCCAGCAGGTGGCGTTCGCACCATTCCTCCAGGGCCTCGGGCTTTGAGGCCTGTGGCGTGAAGCGGCCACGCATGGCCACGCCTTCGGCTTCCAGCTTGGCCAGCGCGAGGGTGATGGCCGATGCATGCTGGCGCAGATCACCGGCGAGTTGAAGCACCGGCGCAGGCCCCAGAGCGCCAAGGCGCGACCGCACCATCTCGACCAGGGCTTCGTCAGGCGACCAGGCCCGCTCGGCGAACTCGGGCGGCGCCTCGATCGGGGGCTGGCATGTGGCCTGCGGAAAGAGCGCCAAGGCTTGCGGCAATCGTTCGGCCGCCACCCAGGGCGCGTCGATGCCAAGCTGCGCAGCACGATGGTCAGCAGCCAAGGCCTGCAGCAAAAGCGCCCAACCCGGTTGCGCCTGCACATCCTCGGGCGTGATCAGACCCAGGCTCATCAGCGCATCGTGCATCTCATCCACATCGCGCGCCTGAGGCCAGGCCTGAGCGCGCACGTCGTCGATGGCGGCCGGATCCAGGTGGCCCAGGTCGTCGGGGTGGTCGGGGTCGGTCAGGCGGCGGGCCATCACGGCCTGGGTGCGGCGTTCTTCCAGCGGCGCGTCGTCCAGGAAGGCATAGGGGCGCGCGGTCAGCACCTCGGCGGCCAGCGGCGACGGGGCGGTGGTTTCGCGCGCCTCGATGGCGATGCGGCCGGATTCAAGCCCGCGCAGCAGCGCCAGCCAGCCTTCGGCGTCCATGGCCTCGTTCAGGCAGTCGTACAGAGTCTGCGCCACCAGCGGGTGCTCGGGCACCTCGCGCTCGCCGACGATGTTCTCGGCGCAGGCCACCTGGTCCGGGAAGACGGCGGCCAGCAGATCCTCGCTGCGCATGCGCTGCAGCTGCGGTGCCACCTTGCGCCCGCCGGTGAAGCGCGGCAGGGCCAGCGCGGTGGTGGCGTTCCAGCGCCAGCGCACGCCGAACAACGGCGCATCGAGCAGGGCCTGGATCAGCACGTCCATCGCGGTGTTGCTGTGCAGGTAGCGCGCCACGTCGATCAGCGGGAAGCTGTGGCTGCTCGACAGCGACAGCACGATGGCGTCTTCGGTGGCCGCGGCCTGCAGCTCGAAGTTGAACTGGCGGCAAAAGCGTTTGCGCAGTGCCAGGCCCCAGGCACGGTTGAGCCGGCTGCCATAGGGCGAATGGATCACCAGTTGCGTACCGCCCGATTCATCGAAGAAACGTTCGATGACCAGGTGCTGCTGCGTGGGCACGGTGCCCAGGGCGGCCCGCGTGCGCACCAGGTAATCGACGAGCTGCGCGGCCGCCGCTTCGCCCAGTTGCAGCTCGTGCGCCAGGTAATGCTGGGCACGTGGCGCGGCCGTGGTGTCCACGTCATGCTCGAAGCGCTCGGCCACTTCGGCCCGCAGACGCGACACGGCCTGCGAGAGTTCATCGCTGCGCCCCGGCGCCTCGCCCAGCCAGAAGGGGATGCTGGGTGGCGCGCCCTGGGCATCGGCCACGCGCACGCGGCCTGGCTCGACCTTCAGGATGCGGTAGCTGGCATTGCCCAGCTGGAACACGTCGCCCGCGATGCTTTCGACGGCGAAGTCCTCGTGCACGGTGCCGATGTTGTGCGCCTGCGGCTCCAGGATCACGCTGTAGTCGGCCACGTCGGGGATGGTGCCGCCGGACATCAACGCCGTCATGCGCCCGCCCGCACGGCCATGCAGGCGGCGGTTCACGGCATCGCGGTGCACATAGGCACCGCGCTGGCCGTTGCGGGTGGTGAAGCCTTCGGCCAGCATGCGCACCACTGCGTCAAAGCTGGCGCGCGGCAAGGTGGCGTAAGGCCAGGCCTGGCGCACCAGGGCGTAGAGCGCGTCCTCGTCCCAGTCCTGGCAGGTCACCTCGGCCACGATCTGCTGGGCCAGCACGTCCACGGGCGCGGACGGCAGGTGCAGGCGGTCGAGCTCGCCACGGCGCACGCTGTCGAGCAGGGCCGCGCACTCGACCAGGTCGTCGCGCGATTGGGGGAACAAGCGCCCCTTGGGCACGCCGCCCACCGCGTGGCCCGAGCGTCCCACCCGCTGCAGGAAGCCCGCGATGGAGCGGGGCGAGCCGATCTGGCAGACCAGGTCCACATCGCCGATGTCGATGCCGAGCTCCAGCGAGGCCGTGGCCACCAGCACCTTCAAATCGCCCGCCTTCAGGCGCTGCTCGGCACTCAGCCGCGAATCGCGCGCCAGGCTGCCATGGTGGGCCGCCACCACATCCTTGCCCAAGCGCTCGCCCAGGTGGCGCGCCGCGCGCTCGGCCATGCGCCGCGTGTTGACGAAGACCAGCGTGGTGCGGTGCTGCGCCACCAGCTCGGCCAGGCGGTCGTACACGGTCTCCCACTGGTCGTTGCTCATCACGGCCGACAGCGGCACGGGCGGCAACTCCAGCGCCAGATCGCGCGGCTTGTGGTGGCCGATGTCGATCAGCGTGCAATCGGGCTTTCCATGCGGCGTGCCATCCGGCGCGACGCGGGCCGTGCCCACCAGGAAGCGCGCCACCTCGTCGATGGGCTTTTGCGTGGCCGACAGGCCCACGCGCACCAGCGGCCGGCCGCACAGCGCGTCCAGCCGCGCCATCGACAAGGCCAGGTGGCTGCCGCGCTTGCTGGCCGCCACGGCGTGGATCTCGTCGACGATCAACGTGCGCGCCGTGGACAGCATGCGCCGGCCGGACACCGAGCCCAGCAGCACGTAGAGCGATTCGGGCGTGGTCACCAGGATGTGCGGCGGCTTGCGGCGCATGCGGTCGCGCTCGCCCTGGGGCGTGTCGCCCGTGCGCACGGCGGCGCGCATCTCCACGTCCGGCAGGCCTTGCCGTGCCAGCGAGGCGCGAATGCCGGCCAGCGGTGCCTCCAGGTTCACGTGGATGTCGTTGGACAGCGCCTTGAGCGGCGACACGTAGATCACCTGCGTCTCATCGGGCAGCGTACCGTCCAGGCCCTGGCGCAGCAGGCTGTCGATGGCGGCCATGAAGGCCGTGAGCGTCTTGCCCGAACCGGTGGGCGCGGCCACCAGCGTGTGCCGCCCGGCGGCGATCGCCGGCCACGCCAGGGCCTGCGCCTCGGTGGGCGCCCGGAAGGCGCTGGCGAACCAGTCGGCCACGACAGGGTGGAAGGTGGACAGGGGCATCGGGATATCCGCGTGACCAGATCAGATGAGGCTGGCCGCCGCCTTTGCAATGACACTGTGCCGCATGCCTGGAGGGCTTGCCATGCCGGCGACACTTGACCCTGCGTGCCATCCAAGGGTGTCAAACCCTCAAAAAAATGGCCGAAAACCTTAACCGAACCTGTACAAATCCAGCCTGAAAATCTTAAACGTTCTTTTTAAGGGTTTATCGGACTAATCTGCGACCGATACCCAAAAGGTTGCTGCACAGGCGTACACGCCATCAGGCCGCAACCCGTCGCAGGCCACCGCCCGGAGGCCCCGTGATGAGGGATCCACCGCCGGGCAATCTGGCGCCAGTCGCCAAGAGGGGCTGCGATGGCACTCAATCACATGCGCATCAAGACCAAGCTGATGCTCGGTTTCATCTGCCTGTCTGCCGTGGTGCTGCTGGTGTCCGCACTGGCGCTGAACTCTCTCAGCCGCGCCAACGACCGCTTTTCCGACTACCTCGAAGGCGCCAATCAGCGCGAGCGCCTGGCCACCGCCGTGCGCGGCGCCGCCACCCGACGGGCCATCGCCGCACGCAACCTGGTGCTGGTGACCCAGCCCAGCGACCGCGAGATCGAGAAAGCCGCCATCGTCAAGGCCCAGCAGGATGTCGACGATGCCGTGAAGAACCTGCGCGCCGCCGTGTCGCAAGGTGACGCCACGCCCGAAGACCGCGCCATGGTCGACACCATCGCGCAGATCGAAGACAAGTACCGCGCCGTGGCCGGCACCATCGTCGGCCTGGAACTGCAGGGCAACCGAGACGCGGCCGTCGCCAAGATGAACGCCGAATGCCGCCCGCTGCTGGCGCAGTTGCTCAAGGCCACCAATGATTTCGTGGAGCACGAGCACGACCAGGCCGTGGCGCGCGCCAAGTCCGCCGAAGACGCCTACGGCAACGACCGGGCCATCATGGTCGCCGCCTGCCTGAGCGCCCTGCTGGCCGCCGCCACGATGGGCTGGCTGCTCAGCAACGGCGTGACCCGTCCGCTCAACCGGGCCGTGAAGCTGGCCGAGGCCGTGGCCGCCGGCGACCTGCGCACCGACATCATCGTCGACCGTGGCGACGAAACCGGCCAGTTGCTGGCCGCCCTCAAGAGCATGAACGAAAGCCTGGTCGCCATGGTGGGCCAGGTGCGTCTAGCCTCCGACAGCATCGCCGTGGCCTCCACGCAGATCGCCACTGGCAACATGGACCTGTCCAGCCGCACCGAACGCCAGGCCAGCGCCCTGCAGCAGACCGCCGCGTCGATGCAGGAGATGACCAGCACCGTGCAGCACAACGCCGACAGCTCGCGCCAGGCCAGCGTGCTGGCCGCCTCGGCCGCCGATGTGGCCGGGCGCGGCGGCGAGGTGGTCGAGCGCGTGGTGCACACCATGAGCGACATCACCAACGCCAGCCACAAGATCGCAGACATCATCGGCGTGATCGACAGCATCGCCTTCCAGACCAACATCCTGGCGCTCAATGCCGCGGTGGAAGCCGCCCGCGCCGGCGAGCAGGGCCGCGGCTTCGCCGTGGTGGCCGGCGAGGTGCGCACGCTGGCCCAGCGCAGCGCCCAGGCCGCCAAGGAGATCAAGCAACTGATCACCGACAGCAACGAGAAGGTCGAGACCGGCAGCCGCCTGGTCGATGAGGCCGGCGTCACCATGAACGACATCGTGGCCCAGGTGCGCCGCATGAACGACCTGATCGCCGAGGTCAACGCCTCGACGACCGAGCAGAGCGTGGGCATCGGCGAGGTGAACCAGGCCGTGGCCTCGCTGGACCACGGCACGCAGCAGAACGCCGCGCTGGTGGAAGAAAGCGCCGCCGCCGCCGAAAGCCTGCGCCAGCAAGCCGCCACGCTGCAGAACGTGATCTCGGCCTTCAAGCTGCGCGACGCGGGCCCTGCGCCGCACGCCCCGGTGGCGACGGCCACGCTGTACGCCAGCCGCCCCGTGGGCCGTCAGCCCGCGCCGCGTGCCCCGCTGACCTCGAACGCGGCTCAGGCGTTGAAGTCGCCCTCGCTGGCGCGCCCGGCCAGCAACAGCGCCACCAGGCTGATCCCAGCCGAGATCGACAGGTAATAGCCCACGTAGGCCAGCCCATGGGTGCTGGCCAGCGCCGTGGCCGCATAGGGTGCCAGCGAGGCGCCCAGGATGCCGGCGAAGTTGAAGGTCATCGACGAACCGGTGTAGCGCACGGCGGCCGGGAACATCTCCGACAGGTAGGTGCCCAGCGGGCCGTAGGTCATGCCCATCAGGCCCAGGCCCAGCGACAGGAAGAGCGCCACGCCCAGCGCATTGCCGGACGAGAACATCGGCGCCATCAGGAAGCCGTAAGCCACGATGGCCGCCGACACGATGATCAGGGTCAGGCGTCGACCGATACGGTCCGCCAGCACGGCAGAGAGCGGAATGCACAGCGCGAAGAACAGCACCGAGAACAGCTGGATCTCCAGGAACTCGCGGCGCGTGTACTTCAGGGCGCTGGTGCCCCAGCTCAGCGCGAACACCGTCATCAGGTAGAAGAGCACGAAGGTGGCCAGCGCGGCCAGTGTGCCCAGCACCAGCACGCGCGTGTGCTGCTTGAACACCGTCACCACCGGCACCTTCACGCGGGTGTCGTGGGTCAGCACGTTCTGGAACACGGGCGTCTCGGTGATCTTGAAGCGCACGTACAGGCCCACCAGCACCAGCAGCGCACTGGCGATGAAGGGGATGCGCCAGCCGAAGCTGAAGAACTGCTCCTCGGTGAGCGTCTCGCCCAGCCACAGGAAGATGCCACCCGACAGGAAGAAGCCGATGGGTGCGCCCAGCTGCGGGAACATGCCGTACCAGGCGCGCTTTTCAGGCGGAGCGTTCTCCGTGGCCAGCAGCACCGCGCCGCCCCACTCGCCGCCCAGGCCGAAGCCCTGGCCGAACCGGCAGATCGCCAGCAGCAGCGGCGCCAGCGTGCCGATGGCCGCGTAGGTGGGCAGCAGGCCGATGGCCACGGTGGACAGGCCCATGGTCAGCAGCGCGCCCACCAGCGTGGCCTTGCGCCCGATGCGGTCGCCGAAGTGGCCGAACACCGCCGAGCCCACGGGCCGCGCGAAGAAGGCCAGCGCGAAGGTGATCAGCGATTGCAGCGTGGCCGCCGTCGGGTCGGACGAGGGGAAGAACGCCTTCGGGAACACCAGCACCGCGGCGGTGGCGTAGATGTAGAAATCGAAGAACTCGACGGTGGTGCCGATCAGGCTGGCGAACAGCACCGTGGCGGGCTTGTTGCGCTGCGCCTGGGGCGCGGCGCTGGCCGGGGTGGACGGCGTCATGGGTGGTTTCCTCGGAGGGATCGGGGGCAAAACCCCGGATCTTAGCCCTCCAGGCACCTCGGTGCATCCAGCAAGCCGCCCCCGGGCGGAACGCGGCGTTCAGGGCCGGGCCATGCGCTGGTCCACGTCGGCGCGCACCTGGGCCGGCAGCCGCTGGAGCATCCAACGCACCACGAAGCTGATCACCACGAGATCGTCCACCACGCCCAGCAGCGGGATCCAGTCCGGCACGATGTCGATGGGCGACAGCAGGTAGAGCAGCAGCAGGACCGAACCCGCCTTCAGCCAGCCCGGCGCCTGCGGGTGGCGCAGCGCGAACCACAGCCGGCGCGCATAGCCCTTGACCAGCAGCCACAGCATCGACAGCCTCTTCCACATGCTCCATCTCCTCGGACGCGTGCGCGCCACAGTGGTCTGCCCCTCCCCTTCAGATGGGGTGACAAGGCGCCAATGCAAGCCCTCGCCCCCGCCATGGAACAGCCCCACGGGCAGCGGGGCCACCGGGCGAGCCGGATGCGGCCTTCGGGCGGGCCCGCTTAAGGTGCCATTCATGCTGCCCGACGACCCGATCACCCTGCTGCTGATGTACGCGCTGATCCCGCTGTGGATCGTCGCTGGCCTGGCCGACTGGCTGTGCCACCGCAGCGCCGGCATCGAGCACAACGCCGGCCCCAAGGAATCACTGATCCACCTGCTGATGTTCGGCCAGATCGGCGTGGGGCTGATGACCGCGCTGGTCTGCGAGGTCAATGCCCTGGTCATCGTGATGATGGTGGTGATCTTCCTGCTGCACGAGGCCACGGCCCTGTGGGATGTGAGCTATGCCGTCAGCAAGCGCGTGGTCACGCCACTGGAGCAGCATGTGCACAGCTTCCTGGAGATGATCCCGCTGATGGCCATCGGCCTGCTGGCGGTGAGCCACTGGGATCAGGTCCGCGCCCTGGTCGGGGCGAGCGGCGGACCTCCGGATTTCAGCCTGCGCCTGAAGGATCCGCCCGTGTCCGGCAAGTACCTGGCCGCGGTGGTCTCGGCGGCCTTCCTGTTCAGCCTGCTGCCCTATGGGCTGGAACTCTGGCGCGGCCTGCGCGCCCGCCACAGCAACCAGGCCATGTAGAAGACGATGCCCAGGTTGGCCACCAGCGTCATCGCCTTCGGCCAGGAGGGATGCGCCGCCAGTTCGAACACCTCCACCGGCACGTACATGCCGCTGCTCACTGCCGCGAACCATTCGGCCCAGCGCCGCTCATGCCACAGGCCATAGCCCTCCACCAGGCGCACGAGCGCATAGCCGAAGGCCAGTCCGGCCAGCAGCACCAGGTGCCTGTCGGTGGCGCGCGCCGCCGCGTCGATGAAGATGCGCGGGTAATGGCTGGCCGGGTTCAGATGGGACAGGCGCACCAGGTCCTCGGCGATCTTCTGCACATCACGATGCAGCATCGACAGCAGGCCGAAGCCGGCCAGCAGCACCAGCAGCCCCTTGGCCGCCTCGAACACGGCCACCAGCCGCAAGCCGCCCTTGACACCCTCGAGTCGCATGGTCCTCCCGTTGCAGGCCTGCCGCCAGCATGCGCAAGGCGCAAAGACCCTGCGGGCAGCATCGTGGTGATGGCCCGGCTAGCCTGCGGCATCGACCATCATCCTGGAGGACCGATCATGTCACGACTGCCTGTGATGCTGGCCGCCGCGGCCGCCGTGGCCGCCACCTTGGGGTGCGCCAACCGCCCTGGGGTCGAAAGCCGCCCCATCGCCCTGTCCACCGACCGCGGCCAGGACGCGGGCAGCCCGGTGCTGGCCGCGGCCTCGCTCACGCCCACGCAGGGCAAGGACGTGCGCGGCCTGGTCCTTTTCCGCGAGATGGATGCCGACCACGTGATGGTCCACGCCCGGGTGTTCGGGCTCAAGCCCCATGGCGAGCACGGCTTTCACCTTCATGAAAACGGCCAATGCGCCAGCCCGGACGGCAGCAGCGCCGGCGGCCACTTCAACCCTGGCAAGACCGCCCACGGCCCCCAGCACACCGAGCACCATGCCGGCGACATGCCCAGCCTTCAGGCCGACGCCAACGGTGTGGCCGACCAGAAGTTCATCCTCACCGGCGTGAGCCTGAGCCCCGGCCCGCACAGCATCGACACGCGCAGCGTGGTCGTCCACGCCGATCCGGACGACTTCAAGACCCAGCCGAGCGGCAATGCCGGCGCGCGCCTGGCCTGCGGGGTGGTCGCCATCCAGTAAACAGGTTCTGCCACCGGAATGTGCTCCAATGCCTCCATGCGCAGTTCCTCGTCGCCGGAAGGCGAATCCCTGACGCTGGACAACTGCGCCAGGGAGCCCATCCACATCCCCGGCTCCATCCAGCCCCATGGCGCCCTGCTGGCCTTCGATCCCGAGGGCAGACTGACGCACGTCAGCGCCAACGTGACCGCGCTGCTGGGCTGGCAGCCCGTCTTCGGGCAGGCGCTGGCCCCCACCGACCTGGAAGGCAACGAAGCCATCCACGCCCTGATCCATCAAGCCCGGGACGAGATCAACCGCGATGAGGTCGTCCCCGCGTCACAGGAGGTCCGTCTCAACGGCCAGACCTTCGACGTCGTGGTGCACGCCAACGAGGGCCTGGTGATCTGCGAATTCGAACTGCGCGACCGCGAAGCCGACGAGATCGCCAGCTTCGCCCAGAAGGCCTACCGCTCGCTGGACGTGCTCAAGCGCCAGCGCTCGGAACAGCGCCTGCTCGAAGGCGCGGTGCAGGCGGTGCGCGAGATGACGGGTTTCGACCGCGTGATGGCCTACCGCTTCCGTCACGACGACAGCGGCGACGTGGTGGCCGAGTCCGTGCGCGAAGACCTGGATCCGTATCTGGGCCGCCGCTACCCCGCCAGCGACATCCCGGCCCAGGCCCGGCGCCTGTACACCATCAACACACTGCGCCTGATCGCCGACATCGGCTACACGCCGGTGCCGCTGCTGGCCGATGCCGCCCGCACCGCGCCACTGGACCTGAGCCACAGCGTGCTGCGCAGCGTCTCGCCCATCCATGTGGAGTACCTCAGCAACCTGGGGGTAGGGGCCTCCATGAGCGTGTCCATCGTCGTGGCCGGCAAGCTGTGGGGCATGATCGCCTGCCACCACATGGCGCCCAAGCGGGTGCCTTACTCCATCCGCATGGCCGCCGACGTGCTGGCACAGTTGCTGGCCTCGTCGGTGCAATCGCTCACCGCCCAGGCCCGCGCGGCCCAGGTGGCACAGGCCGCCTGGCTGCGCGGCGAGATCACGGCGCGCATGGTGCAGGGCGAGGATCCGCTGGCCGCGCTGCACGCGCATGCCGAACCGCTGTGCAGGGCCTTCGGCGTCGACGCGCTGGTGATCTCGCTCGATGGCAAGGTGCTCACCCATGGCATCGACGCCGGGGCCGACCAGGCCTGGGCCGCCATGCTGCCCACCTGGCTCGATGCCCAGGCCAAGGCCGTGGTGCACCTGAGCCGTGGCGATCAACTGCCCCACGACGAAGACGGCTCCGCGCCGCCCTACTGCGGCGTGCTGGCCTTGCGCTTCGCGGCCTCCCAGCAGGGCTGGATCGCCGCGTTGCGCCGTGAGCAGATCGAGACCATCCGCTGGGGCGGCAAGCCGGACAAGGTCATCGCCCACGGCCCGCTGGGCCCGCGCCTGACGCCGCGCGGCTCGTTCGACGAATGGCGCGAGACCGTGCGCGACACGGCCGAACCCTGGAGCGAGACCCAGCTGGAAATTGCATCCCAGTTGCTGGACGCCATCAGCCGCGGCCACACCGACCGCGTGATGGAACTTGACCGGCTGCGCTCGCAGCTGTGGGCCGTGCTGGGCCACGACCTGCGCAACCCCCTGCAGTCCCTGAGCATCGCGGCCAATGTGCTGGACCAGGGCGACCAGCGCGGCCGCATGAGCTCCGTCATCAAGAACTCGGCGGGCCGCATGCAGCGCCTGCTGCGCGATGTGCTGGACATCAGCCGCCTGCAGAACGGCCTGG
Source organism: Candidatus Aquabacterium excrementipullorum (assembly GCA_019112875.1). GTDB lineage: Bacteria > Pseudomonadota > Gammaproteobacteria > Burkholderiales > Burkholderiaceae_C > Aquabacterium > Aquabacterium excrementipullorum. The sequence continues at coordinate 2,611 of DXIO01000081.1, read as the reverse complement.
GTCTGGCCATGCACCTCGAGGACATCGACCTGGTGGCCCTGGTGATGCAACTGATCGAGGAAACCTCCGTGGCCCACCCGGACATGCGCCCCACCCACCAGTTGCCCGCGCAACTGCGGCTGCAGGCCGACCCGGGCCGCGTGTCCCAACTGGTCTCCAACCTGCTCAGCAACGCCCGGCACCACGGCAACGGCGCGGTGCATGTGCACCTGCGCCAGGACGGTGAGCATGCCGTGCTGCAAGTCAGCAACCCCGCCCCGCCCATCCCGGCCGAAGACGTGGGCAACCTGTTCAATCCCTTCAAGCGGCAATCGCTGGGCAACCCGCGCAACCGCACCGGCATGGGGCTGGGGCTGTACATCGCCGCCCAGATCGCTCAGAGCCACCAGGGCAGCATCGCCTACGGCCATGTCGACGGCATGGTGTTGTTCGACGTTCGGCTGCCGCTGCGGCCCGTGACAGGAGCCCCCGCCGATTCGGCCCCGCCCACCGGACCCTGATGGCCGGCGGGTCTAAGCGGCCCTGGGCGCTCATCGCTAAGATGGGCCGCATCGCCACCACGCCTGCCAGCCGCGATTCGGCAGGCCGTTCATTCATGAAGTGTTTCGCCACATCCCTGGCCTGCGCGGCGCTGCTGGGCGCTTGCGCCGCCGGTGCCCCGCCCGCCCCCGACAAGGTGCAGCCCCCGACCACCAAGAACGACAGCCAGGAGACCTTCGTCGTCTCGCGCCCCGTGGCCCCTGGCGAGCCCGGCTTCGCACAGGCCAAGGCCGATGCGCTGCGCGAGGCTGACCATTACTGCGCCTCGCTCAACAAGGGCCTGAAGGTGCAGGACACCAGCGAGGAACGCCCAGCGCCGGGCAAGGACAAGGACAAGGCGCCGAAGTACGAAGTGCGCTTCAACTGCGTGGCCATCGCCGAACCGGAATGAGCGCCAGGCCTGCGATCAGTTCCAGCCGATGACCTCGAGGCCCTTTTCCTGCACGCAGCGCGACACGAAGTTGCGGTAGATCGGGTTGGGCTTGTCGTTGTTGAACGAGCCGTGCACCGCGCCGGTGGCCCCGCCGGCCACCGCGCCCTTGGCCGCGTTCTCGGCCACGCGGCTGATGCCGCCGTTGAAGATGCCGGCCACGGCCCCCAGCGTGCCGCCCACGGCTGCGCCCTGCGCCGCGCCACGGCCCACGGCGTTGTCTTCGATGCGTGGCGTGAGGCCGGCATCAACGGCCTTGCCTTCGCAGGCCTGCACATGGGCCTGAGCGGCCTGCGAGCCCATGCGGTTGAAGGCCTCGTTCGGGTAGAGCACTGGCTTGGCCGATGACGACTGGGGCCCGGTCTGCGCGCAACCGGCGGTGATGGCGATCGCGGCAAAGGCCCACACGGCGCGGCAGGTGAAGGGCGTGACAGACATGGACAACTCCGTGGAAAAACAGAAAGGGCAGCGGTGTTCGGGCCGCACTATAGCCCCGCACCCCTGCCCTCGCCATCCCCTAAAAGGGCCGGTTCACGGCCCTCCGGCGATGCCCCGGTCGCTGCGGCCTTACAGCCCCAGCAGCGCGTAGAACGCGTTGCTGATCGTGCTGAACAGCGCGATGCCGTTGGAATTCTGCACCGTGCGCTGGGTCTCGTAGGCGCGCATCACGGGCTTGGCGCTGTCCAGCAGGTTGTCGGTGAAGGCGCCGACATCCTTGATGTTCGCTTCCTTGATGGCCGTGCCGCTGAAGGTGGCCGTGGTCAGCGTGTGCGACTTCAGGAAGTCACGGCCATAGGGCACGTAGTAGCCGATGTTGCTGTACGGCTTCATGGCATCGACCCAGGTGGTCACCTCCTTGGTCCACTTCGCATTGAGCAGCGCATCGCGCTTGCTGCCCACGGGTGCCGCCTCGATCTCGGGGTAGAACTTGGTGTACGAGAACGACGAGTAGATCGCATCGGCCTGGAAGGTCGCGTAGCCGAAGCGGTCCTGCGGGAAGACCTTGGCCAGGCCGGTGGTCAGGCTGCCCAGGTTGTCGGCGGTGCCGGCGGTGGGGTAGGTGGCGATCAGCTTGCTGACCAGGCCTTCGTCACCGTCCAGGCCCCAGGTGGTGCGGATCTTGTTGTGCAGCAGCACGGAGGGCGACTGCTCGGGCGTGTCGTTGCGGTTGACCTGGAACAGCGGGCCCGAATCGGCCAGCAGCGCCGACTTCTTGGGCTGCACCGCCAAGCGCAGCAGGCCGTAGATGCCCGTGGAGCCCGCACCGCCGGCCGAGAAGCCCGTCACCAGCAACTGGTCGGGCTTGGCCATGTAGCGGCCCATCCAGTTGGCCAGCGCCTCGCCGTTCTTGAAGCCCTTGTGGTGGTAGGTGATGGCGTTGGTGGGGTCGGCATCGCCGTAGATGTTGACCTTGTTGCCGGTGTGCACGTCGCCCGTGCAGTAGGGCACGTAGATGATGTTCCAGCTCTGCGTCTGCACCTTCTGCAGCGGGTGCACGCGGGCGGTGAAGGGCGTGATCCAGCCGTACAGGGCCAGGCCGCCGCCGGTCATGTAGTTGGCGGCCACGCCGTTGTAGTTGGTCGCGCCCAGCACGCCGTCCTTCATCTGGCACGAGTCCTGACCCCAGCAGGCGCCGCCGCC